>JAGROK010000002.1 GCA_020440285.1 Chlamydiia bacterium
GCTGTAACTGAGGCTGTTAAGTCATTACAAAACATCCCCAGAATTTTTCTAATTTTGTATCTGCTTAACCTATTGAATTTCATAGCAAAACAACATATTCCTGTTTGTTTTGCTAGTCAAGAGCCTTGATATAATTAAAAATCTCAGGCACCTTCTGAACCTCATCAAAAATCACCTTGTTTGAATAGGTCTGCATAAATTTTTGAGGATCCTGATAGAAAAAATCGACCATCCGATAGTCGTCAAAAGTGACATACTCATACGAATTATTCAAAAGATGTCTTAATAGGGTCGATTTTCCTGATTGCCTGGGACCTGTGATTCCAACGACGCAAAAACCTTTAAGGTACTTATAAAGAGTGGGTTCTATATTTCTTGGGTGGTATTTCTGCATAAATTTACGATCTCAAGCTAAATAACGCGAATTTGGGATTGGTCCGGCTAAGGCAAAAGAGCCGCGATGGCCTCTTCGACCCGCATGACCCCCTGGAGGTTAATTTTTTCAGAGAGCTTTTTATTGAGCCCTTTGAGGTTTTTTGCAGAGAGAATGCACCGTTTGAAACCGAGGTTGATCGCTTCTTTAATGCGAGACTCAATGCGGGGAATACTTCGAACCTCACCGCCAAGGCCTACCTCTCCCATAACGATTGTATCGGAAGGGATTGCCCTATTGCAGTAGCAGGAGGCAATGGCCATGATTGTCCCAAGATCGATTGCTGGCTCGGTGATTTTGATCCCTCCAGCAATCGAGACGAAAACATCAAGAGCATGAAGTTGATATCCCATCCGTTTTTCTAAAACAGCAAGGAGGAGGGTAAGGCGCTTGGGATCAAGACCGGTAGAGCGACGGGTTGAGGTAGCAAAGGAGGAGGGAGCAACTAAGGCTTGCACCTCAACAAGAAGGGCGCGGGTCCCTTCAATGGTGGGAATAATCACAGAACCTGGAGAGCCAACCGTCCTCTCTTCTAAAAAGGTAAGGGAGGGGTTGAGAATTTCAGCAAGTCCTTTTTCATTCATCTGGAAAAGGGCAACGTCATCGGTTGGACCAAAGCGATTTTTCACAGAGCGCATAAGGCGATAGCCATGTTGACGGTCCCCTTCAAACTCTAAAACGGTATCAACGATATGCTCTAAAACGCGGGGCCCTGCAATATCTCCACTTTTTGTCACATGGCCGATGATAAATGTGGTAATCCCATTTCCCTTAGACAGGTGCATACACTCCATTGCAATCTCTCTCACTTGGGTGACAGAGCCGGGGGCAGAAGGGAGTTCACCTTTGTAAACGATTTGGACAGAGTCGACAATTAAAACATCTGGGTGAATCTTATCGATTTGCGCTCGAATCTGTGAAAAAAGGGTCTCGCTATAAAGGTAGATCTTATCACTTTTAATCCCGAGCCTTTTTGCTCGAAGGGAGGTCTGCTCGGCAGATTCTTCCCCACATACATAAAGAACAGTGAGTCCCTGGTCAGCAAACCTTTTGGAAAGTTGAAGGAGCATCGTTGACTTTCCAATTCCTGGTTCTCCTCCGAGTAAGTTGAGCGATCCTGTTACAATCCCCCCTCCCATTAAACGGTCAAATTCAACGTAGCCGGTATGAACCCTTTTAAACCCTTCAGCATCTACTTCATCGATCAAAAGGGGTTTACTCGCACGAGGGATTTTTGATTCAAACCTCCCCTCATTTTTAGGCGCGTTGAGCTCTTCTTCTAAGGTATCCCAACTTTTGCAAATCGAGCAACTTCCCGTCCACTTAAACTGCTTATTTCCACACTCACGACAGACCCAAACCGATTTTTGCTTTACCATACTTAAGTCCTCATTAACCCTAGACGATCAATTGCATTTTCTGCAGCACTTTGCTCCGCCTCTTTTTTTGAAGATCCTTTTCCTTGTCCAAGGGTTTCCTCATCGAGATGGACCTGAATAAAAAAGGTTTTTAAATGATCGGGTCCTTCTTCTTTTAGAACGGAGTACTCGGGAGGTTTTTGAAAGTTTTTTTGACAATAGTCTTGAAGCTCTGCCTTCCAATTCCGGTGGGGACGATCGATAATTGCTAAAACCTCTTCTTCAAAATGGTCAAAGAAAAACGTCCGCACCACTTCAATCCCCCCATCAAGATAAAGGGCGCCGATGATCGCCTCAAAAAGATCGGCCAGTATGGTCCCTCTTCCTTTCCCTTCATTCATTGACTCCCCTCGACCTACCATGAGAAAGCGTTCGAGGTTGATTTTTTGAAGGTAGCGCATGCAAGCCGATGCTTCTACCAAGCGGGAGCGAAGATAGGAAAGCTCTCCTTCTGGATGATCTGGAAGATGGGTATACAAAAAATCACTAATAATCAACCCCAATACCGCATCACCTAAAAATTCTAATCGCTCATTATGATCTGGGGCCACCTCTCGATTTTCATTGGTAAAAGAGCGGTGAATAAAAGCAAGCTGGATAAGAGATTTTTCTTTAAATGTATAATGCATCTCCCCTTCGATCAGGGGAACCCCTTTCTTTAAATGATCATACGTATTCATTAGACTTCTTCTTCTTATCTCGATATAATTACCCCATTCTATCAAAATGTTTGTAAAAGGTAAACATGCGCTTTGCACTCACAAAAGAGCACCTTGATTTCTATTATCGCTACCACTACATCGAGCTTGAAGACCTCCTCTCTCCTAAAGAAGTTGAAGAACTCGAAACAAGTATTGATAAACTCCTTCCTGAAGATCTAAGTGGGAAAGAACTCTACAAAAGAGGGTATGATAGCTGGAGAAAAGATCCTACAATAAAAAAAATTGTCCTTCGAAAAACGCTTGCTGAAGTTGCCTCTGAACTGACCAAGAAAAGAGCGCTAAGAATTGCTTTTGATGTGCCTCTTACTGGAAAGATCGGCGAGGTGCCCCTATTTGATCATCCGATGACTCTTGATGAAATTTCTTCCGTAAAACCGATTACTTGTGGACTCCTCCTTCACCTCTCATCTCAAAACCCTCCTGAAGATCCCCTTCCTAAAAAACCTGGAAATGGGGTGTTTTTCTCCCCTCGCCATCCCTTTTCTTTTGACTATCTTTCGAAAGATCCTACCATCACACAACTTCTCATTACCTATACAAATGATCACCCCCTCTACACTCTCAATCCTATAGACCCTAACACGCACGTTTTAAAAAGATCGGGCTATGTGTTTGGCGACAGCCTCGCCACCACCACTCACCCCTTTGTCCTTAAGCCATAGAGTCCACGTCTGTAATCGTTGCGATGCGGCTGCAAAGATCGAGCCCTTTTTGATGTATCTCTTCATCGATTGCTCCACACGCATCGGAAACAATCGTGACGGCATAGTCACGATCGTGAGCCTCCCTTGCCGTGCTCAAGATAACCATGTCGGTTGAACACCCGCAAAGGATTAAATGCTCTGCTTTCTGAGCTTTAAGAAAAGGGGAAAGCTTTGTTCCATAAAATGCACTAACGCGATGCTTGACAATGACCACATCGGCCGGCTCCACATCAAGGGACTCCACAAAATCGGTTCCCTATTCCCCCAATTGAAGGGCTTGATTTTCAATGGCCTTTCCAAAGATCGGCGAATGTTTTGGGCATTCGGGATACCCTTTGCTAAACCCAAGTGTGACAAAACCGATGGGAATGTCCTTTCCCCGGGCCCACTTGATTAGACGGTTTGCCTTATCGATGACTTGGTGTTTTTCAATATAGCCACTCGAACGGGCAATTTTTCCCTTCGGGTGGGCGATATCATTGATTAGATCCATGACAAGTAATACAGTTTTCATCTCTTCCTCACTTTGTATAGTGGCTTAAGCCACTATACAAAGGAGCCCTTTGTTTGCAAGCAAGGTGCCGAAGCGGGCGTAGCTAAAAGTGGTGATAAAAAGCTTTTTCTGCGGATGACATGAGCTCCAAATTATCAAATTTAGAAAGCGAATGCAGGAGCAGCCCGCGGCTTCGAGTCGCCTCTGCAAAATCGGCATGAGGGAGGGTTGGTGCTGGGCTATGGCCCTGCCCCCCGACTGAAGGCTGATTTGGCTTGGTGAATTGAAGCTCAACGGGGGCGGCAGGGGGCCATGCCAAAGGACATGGCCGCCCGACGCATCTTTTAGCCAGTTCAGTAATACCCCAAAGTGCGACCTAATGCAGTGTTTGGAAAAAATCGGGAAAATTGTATTGTAAGTCTGTGGGGCGGAAGAAATTCTAGACTACCCACCGCAAGCGTCTAATTCTAAAAGAGGTGGGATGAAAAGACCTAGCAAAAAAGACAAGCTGTCTAAAGAAAAAGCAGTCCAGTTTGAAAGCAAACAGTTCGAAGAGTATTACGTTTGGCTTCAAGAACATATGCCTGATGGGTTTTTCGAAGAGATTGAGCCCGATCAATATATGCTCATCGCCCATTACCTGATGGGTTTCCCCCTTCTTGATTATTATTGTCAGATTCAACTGAAAAATGAAGCGTTTGTTCTTATTCTTGACTCACCTGAAGTCGACATGAAAATTCTTAAGAACTTTAACCTTTACGGAATCAAGAACTACCACACGTTTATTTCGGATAAACCCCCTCCATTTCCAGGAATCAAGAAACGGCTAGTGATCGCTCATGTTTATTTTACCTCGTTTGAGGAGGAAAAAGCAAAAAATGCAACAGATCTTTTAGGAAAAGAGCGGAGCAATGAGGTTTTTTCTTCATTAAAAGAACTTGATGGAAGTATCCAAAAAGATGATTATGAAAAACTTGTCTCTGCAATCGACCCCCTTTTTCTCCGCTCTTTATCTAGTGAAAGGGTGGTACAAGCACTCCACATGTTCTACAGGGCGCAGACAAGAGATCATTGCCAGTATGAAATTCGCTATAATGAAGACTGGAAAAAGCAAAAAGGGGAAACCCCTTCCGTTCAAATCGTTTTAGCATGGAAAAATACGCCAAAACATCGCTTTCTATTCCGCTTAGCAAAAACGATTTATCGCCACAGGCTAAAAATCATGCGGGTCACGGCATCTTATACTAACCCGTACAGTACAAATAGCATCTTATTGATGTCTTTAGGATTACACGGAATAAAGGGAAAAGCAGCATGGGAAGAGGCAGACATCCACGATTTTCTTCAAGAAATGGTCACTCTAAAGTACTTTCTGGACGGGGACGACATCGAAGAAGTCTTCGTAGAGCCCGGTCTACTGAGGGGAAACATCGGGAATCTTCTAAGAACTGCGGCGAGCTTTGTCCATCAAACACTCGTCCATGCTGACCTGAACCTGTATACGCTAAACAATGTGATGGAAGCCTTTTGTCGTCATCCCGAACTGACAGTTCAGATCTGCAGAGCCTTTGAGCAAAAATTCCACCCAAAGCACCATAATTTAGATGAATACCGTCGAACAAGGGAAAAATTTATGACCCTTGTCGATCACCTCGACACAGGAAATGAGCTCAACGATACTCGACGAAAAAATATCCTTAAACAGGCGATGCATTTTGTTGACTACACGCTAAAAAACAATTTCTACCGAAACAATAAAAGTGCTCTTTGTTTTCGCCTCGATCCCAAATACCTCAATTATGTTCCTTACAATCGACGGGAAAAATTTCCCGAGATTCCTTATGGAATCTTCTTTACACAAGGGATGCACTTTATTGGATTTCACATCCGCTTTAAAGATCTCTCACGGGGAGGACTTCGGACCGTTTTTCCTCAGCGGTACGAGCAAATGGTCACCGAAAGAAACAATGTCTTCTTCGAATGTTACAATCTCGCCTATACACAACAAAAGAAAAATAAAGACATTCCTGAAGGGGGATCGAAAGGGGTTATCTTTTTAGAACCTTATGACCAACTTTTAACCGAAGTGCAGATTTACCGGAGAGAGCTTAAAAATGGAGGGCTTGATGATGAAAAAATCGAAGAGACTGTTGGGGATTATAAAAAACAACAAAAGATCGAATACCTCTACCAAACGCAACGCTCTTTTATCTACAGCTTCTTAACACTTGTTAACTGCTCAGAAGATGGAACCCTTAAGGGCAAAGATATCGTCGATTATTGGAAAAAACCTGAATACATTTACCTGGGTCCCGATGAAAACATGCACAACGTGATGATCGAATGGATTGCTTCTTACAGCAAATTTTGCGGCTATAAACCAGGAGTTGCCTTCATCTCAAGTAAGCCTCATGTAGGGATCAACCACAAAGAGTATGGAGTCACCTCCCTTGGAGTCAATGTTTGCATGCAAGAGGTCCTTCGCTATATGGGGATCGACCCTGCTAAGGACCCTTTCACCATCAAAATCTCTGGGGGACCCGATGGAGATGTCGCAGGAAACCAAATCCTTAATCTCTATAAACACTTCCCCATGACAGCAAAACTTCTTGCAATTACCGACGTTTCTGGAACCATTTATGATCCACAAGGGCTCGACCTTTCTATCCTTGCCGATCTATTCCACAATGTAAAACCCCTTGCAGCCTACCCTCCAAAAAAACTTAATGACGGAGGATTTCTTTTAGATCTTCAAACGAAAAAAGAACAAACAGCCTTTGCACAAAAAACCCTTTGTTGGAAAAAAGAAAGGGGGAAACTCATTGAAAAATGGCTCTCAGGAAGTGATATGAATCACCTCTTTCGCCACAATCTCCACCAAGTTGAGACCGATATCTTCATTCCTGCAGGAGGACGTCCTCGCACTCTCAATGAAAATAACTACCAAGATTTTCTCGTTAAAGGGAAACCCTCATCAAAGGGAATCGTTGAAGGAGCAAACCTCTACCTCACTCCTCAAGCTAGAAGAGAGCTTGAAAACCTTGGGGTGATCATTATTAAAGATAGTTCTGCAAATAAAGGGGGAGTGATCTGCTCATCGATGGAAATCCTTGCAGGGCTGACTATGACAGAGGAAGAGTTTCTAAAAAACAAGCAAGCCCTTATGCCACAAATCCTTGGGTTGATTGAAGAAAAGGCAAGGGATGAAGCCTCTCTCCTTTTAAAATCGCATGATGAAACAGGAGAGTATCTTACAGACCTCTCTGACCAAGTTTCAGAAAGGATCAACACATACACCTACGAACTTCTCGATTATTTAGAGGCTCTTCCCTTAGCTTCTCATCCAGATGATCCCCTTGTGAAAGCCCTCTTAAATTTCTGCCCTGGCCTCCTCTCCGACAAATTTAGGGATAGGGTGATTTCAGACATCCCCGCCATCCATAAGAAAGCAATCATTGCCTGCTTCTTAGCCTCTCGCCTTGTCTATAAAAAAGGACTTCGATGGTCCCCCTCAATTGTAGATGTCCTCCCCCTTATTGCTTCTGATCCTAATATTACCTCCCCTTCTCTAAAAAACCATCACTTCCAGATTTTAGAATAATATAACTGATTGATTTTAAATCATATACAAATAAAATAAGCAATCTAGATGGCTGAGTGCTAATTTTTAGTTGCCAGAACACCTTCCTTGTGCTATATTAGCAGTTAGAAAAGGAGTTTGCTATCCAAATGGCAGAAAAAAAGAAGCAAAAGGCTGAGAGAGAACGGGAAGTCCTTCTAGGACTTGTCGAGCTTTTCCTTATGACTGGAAAGCCGGTAGGGTCAAACACCCTCAAAGAAAATGGCTTTGAAGATATCAGCTCCGCTACTATCCGAAATTACTTTGCCAAGCTTGAAAAAGAGGGGTATCTCAAGCAGCAACACGCCTCTGGCGGACGGATCCCCACTTCCGAAGCATATAAACTTTTTGCAGAGCATCATCTAAAATGCAATCACATCGACCCTAAAGATCGAGCCCTTTTAGAAAAAGAGCTGAATCAGGACACCCGAGAAATCGCAGCATACTTGCAAAACGGGTCTGAACTACTCAGCCATTTAACTCAAGGAGCTATCTTTCTATCAGCTCCCCGCTTTGACCAAGATATTATCACCGATATCAAAGTGGTTGGAATTGACAGGAAAAGGGTCCTTATTGTCATCGTGACCGATTTTGGCCTTGTCCATACCGAAATCCTTTACACTCCCAAAAAATTAGGACAATTTACCTTAAAGCGGATCGAAAGCTACTTTCACTTCCGTTTGACAGGTCTTGATCGCCCCAAGCTAAGTCAGGATGAAGAAGAAATCGCCTCTAATTTTTATAACGAAATCATGATGCGCCATATCGTGGGGTATTCAAACTTTAGCGCCGAAGATATTTATAAAACAGGCTTTTCCAAGCTCATTCGCTTCCCAGAATTTCGTGATGCCTCTGTTTTAGCAACAGGACTATCGCTCTTTGAAAACACCTCTTTTATGCGAAAACTCCTTGGGAAATGTACCCGCTCTGGGGAAATGCAGGTTTGGATTGGGGATGAGCTCCACCACCCTTCTGCTTCAACTGCTCAAAGTAGTATCATTGCCATTCCCTATTTTATCCATGGAAAGGCCGTAGGAGCGATTGCGATCCTTGGTCCTATCCGGATGCCTTACCCAAAAATATTTGGAATGATCCGCACTTTCTCACAAATTTTAAGCGAAGTGCTGACACGTAATCTTTATAAGTATAAAATTACCTACCGACAAGTAAAAACAGAGCAAATTGAGATGCAAACCCCTCATCCAAAATTGATCGATCAGGGATCTCCTTTGCAGCTCGAAGACAAAACTTAGGAGTCCTTAAGTGGAAGAAGAACCGATAGAAGAAAAAGAACTTGAAGAAGAAGGAAAAGAGACTATCGAAGAGCTCGATGAAACCGAAATGCTAAAACAGCAAATTAAAGAAGAGCAAGAGAAATACCTTCGCTCCCTTGCCGACATGGAAAATTCCCGGAAACGGATGCAAAAAGAAAAGCACGACTCTACCCGCTTTGCCGTTGAAAATGTCATTGGAGAATTCCTCTCTCCTTTGGATAATTTTGAAAACGCATTAAGCTTTGTCCACCAAGCATCAGAAGAAACGCAAACATGGGCAAAAGGGTTTGAGATGATTCTCACCCAATTTAAAGGTATTTTATCGACCCATAAAGTGACCCCTTACACTTCTGAAGGAAAACATTTTGATCCCCACCTCCATGAAGTTCTCGAAGTGGAAGAAACCGATAAGTACGAAGATGGTCTGATCATCCAAGAGTTTCTGAAAGGATACAGATGTGGAGATCGCATCCTCCGCCCCGCACGGGTCAAGGTCGCTAAAACGCCAAAGGAAGATGAAGAAAAAACAAGTTTAGATGAAAACAATAATCAGGGAGAAAACTAAATATGACGAAGAAAAGGAAAGTCATCATCGGAATTGATCTTGGAACCACCAACTCCTGCGTCGCTGTGATGGAGGGAGGGGATGCCAAGGTTATTGCAAATGCTGAAGGAACACGCACCACCCCATCCATTGTTTCGTATAAAGATGGAGAGAGACTAGTAGGGGTTCCTGCGAAAAGACAAGCGGTTACAAACCCAGAAAGAACACTCTTTTCAACAAAGCGTTTCATTGGAAGAAAATTTTCAGAAGTTGAATCAGAAATTAAAACAGTCCCCTATAAAGTCGTTGCAAATAGTAATGGCGATGCTGTTTTTGAAGTTGATGGGAAAACTTTAACCCCTGAAGAAGTAGGGGCTCAAATCCTAATGAAAATGAAAGAAACCGCTGAAGAGTACCTTGGAGAAAAGGTCACCGAAGCAGTGATTACCGTTCCTGCATACTTTAACGACTCCCAAAGGCAATCGACAAAAGATGCTGGAAAAATTGCTGGCCTTGACGTTAAACGGATCATTCCTGAGCCAACCGCAGCAGCCCTTGCTTACGGTCTTGATAAAGCAGGAGCCGATAAAAAGATTGCAGTCTTCGACTTAGGAGGAGGAACCTTCGATATCTCAATTCTTGAAATCGGAGATGGGGTCTTTGAAGTCCTCTCAACCAATGGAGATACCCACTTGGGTGGTGACGACTTCGATAATGTCATCATCCACTGGATGCTTGAAGAATTCAAAAAAGAAACTGGAATCGACTTATCAAAAGATAAGATGGCCCTCCAAAGGATTAAAGATGCAGCAGAAAAAGCAAAAATCGAGCTTTCAGGAACGCAGCAGACAGAGATTAATCAACCCTTCATCACAATGGATGCAAGTGGCCCTAAACATTTAGCTCTCACCTTAACCCGTTCAAAATTTGAAAACCTTGCTTCTAGCTTGATCGAAAGGTGTGTAGAGCCTTGCTTGAATGCCCTTAAAGATTCTGGAATCTCTAAAGAGCAAATCAACGATGTTCTCCTTGTTGGAGGAATGAGCCGAATGCCTGCTGTTCAACAAAAGGTAAAAGAGATCTTCGGGAAAGAGCCTCATAAAGGGGTTAACCCTGATGAAGTCGTTGCAACAGGTGCTGCAATCCAAGGTGGAGTCCTTGCAGGAGATGTAAAAGATGTTCTCCTTCTCGATGTCATCCCTCTAACCCTTGGAATCGAAACACTCGGAGGAGTCTTAACTCCCCTTGTTGAAAGAAACACCACAATCCCCACTCAGAAAAAGCAGGTCTTTTCAACAGCCATGGACAATCAGCCAGCTGTGACAATCGTTGTCCTCCAAGGAGAGCGAAAAATGGCAAAAGATAACAAAGAAATTGGACGGTTTGACCTAACCGAAATCCCCCCTGCTCCTCGGGGAACTCCTCAAATCGAAGTTGCATTTGACATCGATGCAGATGGAATCCTCAATGTCTCGGCAAAAGATCTTGGCTCTGGAAAAGAGCAAAAGATCAAGATTGAAGCAAAGTCAGGACTTGATGAAGCAGAGATCAATCGGATGGTCAAAGATGCAGAAGACCATGCAGAGGTAGATAAAAAGAAAAAAGAAGAGGTTGAAACCCGCAATAAAGGGGATAGCCTCGTCTTCCAAGCTGAAAAAGCATTGACCGACTACAAAGATAAGATTCCAGAAACCCTTACTAAGGAGATTCAAACCCGAATCGATACCCTTAAAAAGGCTTTAGAAGGAACCGATATCGGAGCAATCACTACTGCAACCGATGAACTCAACACCTATATCCAAAAGATTGGGGAAGAGATCCAGAAACAAGGTGGCGCCCAAGGCGCTGCTGGAGCTCCTCCACCTCCAGGAAGTGGGCAGCAACAAGAAGCTCCAAAAGAGCAAAAGCCCGATATTGAAGAAGCTGAAGTAGAAATCCTCGATGAGGATGATCAATAATATTCGGTGAGCTTCATTGCTTCAGCTGGATGAAGCAGATTCATTAAATCGCCTGGCATCTCTGTCAGGCGATTTTCATGAAGAGCAAGCCTCTCTTTTATCTGAAGAATCTTGAGGACGTGGCGATCGATAATCTCTTCTGGAATACTTAAAAGCGCTTCATAAACGGCTGGGATTAACTCTGTTAAAATGTATTCAACATCTTCATATAGGTGAGCTCCATAGAGGAGAATATCGTGCCCTGCAAGGAGAGCCCTTATTGCAATTTCTTCTGCAGAGTAGAGATCGCTCACCCCTTTCATATTAAGAGCATCGGTAATCACAAGCCCTTGAAATCCCCACTCTTTTTGAAGAAGCTCTGTCACGATGGGGTATGAAAGGGTTGCAGGATGATGGGGATCAAGTGCAGGAAGGAAAAGGTGCCCTGTCATCACGCAGCCTGTACCCCCAATAATTCCCTCCTTAAATGGAACAAACTCTACCCTCTCTAAATGATCTCTTCCATGGAGGATTAAGGGAAGGGTATGATGAGAATCGGTTGCCGTATCTCCATGCCCAGGAAAATGTTTGATACATGTCAGCACTCCCCCTTTATGCATCCCCTTAATCATCAATTGGGCACATGAAGCCACATGCTTCGGATCTGAGCCAAAAGAGCGGATCCCAACCACTGGATTGTCAGGATTATTATTCACATCGACAACGGGGGCAAAATTCAAATGGATCCCAACCATGCGGCACTGCTTTCCAATCCACTCCCCTACCTCTTCAATGATCTCAGGATGTTTTCCAAGAACCCCATTTTTCGGAAAAGAAAGGGTTCCTTCCATCCTCATCCCCAATCCCCACTCA
>JAGROK010000013.1 GCA_020440285.1 Chlamydiia bacterium
CCTATCTTTTGGATAGGAGGCTGCTTCGATAGGATTAAATCTCGAGCGCCAATTTTGGGAAACTCCCAAGTTTTGAATCATGATCGGTATAATTGATGACACGCCCCAATCACAATTTTAGGAAACATATTCTTTATTGTAGACAAGTTGCCCATTTTATTGTAGAAGCAAAAATCAACGTTAAAAATTATTTGAGATACCGATTGAGATGAAAAAAGCCTTTAAGATTGTTATTATTGCTCTCCTTCTTATCGCAACGATTGCCCTTACTGGTTTCTATATTTCTACACATAGCATCCCTGTTTTAGAGCCAAAAGGTTTGATTGGGATGAAAGAGCGAGAGCTGATTATTACGGCCTCTCTCTTGATGTTGATTGTTGTGATTCCAGTTCTTATCCTTGCAATTGTTTTTGGATGGAAATATCGAGAGGGGAGAGGAGCAAAGCATACCCCTGATTGGGAACATAATAATATTGCCGAGTGTTGTTGGTGGGGGGTCCCTGTTGTTATCATTATTATTCTTGCAATTATTACCTGGAGAACCAGTCACGATCTCAACCCTTTTAAGCCTATCCATAATGGAAAAAAACCGATTGAAATTCAGGCGGTTGCCCTTAATTGGAAATGGCTTTTTATCTATCCCGAAGAGGGAATTGCAACGGTTAACTATGTGCAGTTTCCTGAAAATACTCCGATTCACTTTGAAATCACAGCTGATGCTCCGATGAACTCTTTTTGGATTCCTCAGCTTGGAGGGCAAATCTATGCGATGCCTGCAATGAGAACTTCTCTTCATTTAATTGCTAATGAACCAGGGGTTTTTGAAGGACGTTCTGCAAATATTAGTGGAAAGGGGTTTTCTGGAATGATCTTTAAAGCTCAAGCGACAACTGAAGAGGAATTTCGTGATTGGGTCGATGCAACAAGGGGATTTGATCGAAGCTTAACATGGAGTGAGTACCAAAAGCTTGTTGAGCCTAGTGAGTATCACCCGATTTCTGTTTACGGAGAGGTTCAGGAGAACCTTTTTGATCGCATTTTATTGCAATATACGCCAGAAGGACATGCAAAATGAAGTTATTTGGAAGACTTGGTGAAGAGGCTTTAAAGCACGATTGGATTGAATATGCAGCTGGTGCATCGATGGTTCTCGGAGGAATCATTGTGGTTGCACTCCTGACCTATTATAAGAAGTGGGGATGGCTTTGGAAAGAATGGCTTACCTCTGTTGATCACAAAAGAATTGGGGTGATGTACATTGTTGTGTCAGCTGTGATGCTTGCGAAGGGGCTCATTGATGCTGTGATGATGCGAGCGCAACAAGCGGTGGCTGCTGGTGACAATTTTGGATACCTCGGGGCAGAGCATTTTCAGCAGATCTTTACGGCCCATGGGGTCACCATGATATTCTTTGTGGGGATGGGACTTGTTTTTGGGGTGATTAACCTTGTCCTTCCCCTTCAAATTGGGGCGCGCGATGTGGCGTTTCCCTTGTTAAACTCGATTAGTTTTTGGCTCTTTACAGCAGGAGGACTCTATATCCTCATTTCGCTTATTATTGGAGCCTTTGCCGGGACGGGGTGGACAGCATATCCACCCCTTGCCGGTCTTAAGTATAATCCGGGAGTTGGGGTCGATTATTGGCTTTGGAGTATTCAGATATCGGGGGTGGGATCCCTCTTATCTGGGGTTAACTTTCTTGTGACGATACTCAAAATGCGATGCCCTGGGATGACCATGATGAGAATGCCTGTATTTGTTTGGGCATCTTTTGCCATGATGATCCTAGTCATTTTTGCTTTTCCAATATTGACAGGAACGATTGGAATGCTTTCTACGGATCGCCTCCTTGATACCAAGATCTTTACGGCTGATTATGGAGGAAATCCCATGATGTATATCAATTTGATATGGGCGTGGGGACACCCTGAGGTTTATATTTTGATCTTGCCTGCCTTTGGAATTTTTTCAGAAGTGGTCCCTGTCTTTTCCCATAAAAAACTGTTTGGATATAAATCGATGGTATGGGCGATTGGAGTGATTACCTTCCTCTCTTTTATCGTGTGGCTTCACCACTTCTTTACAATGGGAGCGGGGGCAAATGTGAACGCCTTTTTTGGGATTATGACGATGATCATCGCGGTGCCAACAGGGGTAAAAGTCTTTAACTGGCTCTTTACCATGTATCGAGGGAAGGTGACATTCACTACTCCCATGCTATGGTTTATGGGATTTGTCTTTGTTTTTGTAACGGGTGGAATGACCGGGGTATTGATGTCTATTCCAGGGGTTGATTTTCAAGCCCACAATAGCCTCTTTTTAATCGCCCACTTTCATTCGGTGATTATTGGGGGGGTTGTCTTTGGATTTTTCTCAGGGTATACCTATTGGTTTCCCAAATATACCGGTTTTAAACTCGATGAAAAACTTGGAAAATATGCCTTTTGGTTTTGGTTTGTCGGTTTTTTCGTTGCCTTTTTCCCCCTTTATCTTTTGGGATTCATGGGAGCAACCCGTCGGATGAATCACTACCCGGCTGAAACGGGGTGGCAACCTCTTTTTATCGTTGCTTCCATCGGCGCTCTACTCATTTCGATTGGGGTTTTATTTCAGTGCATTCAACTTTATAAGAGCATTAAAAATCGGGATAAAAATCGAGATGAAACAGGAGATCCATGGAATGGAAGGACTCTTGAATGGACAACGTCGTCTCCTCCACCTTTTTACAACTTTGCCCATATTCCTGAAGTACACGGGCGGGATCCTTTCTGGGCGATGAAAGAGAAAAAGCAGCAGCCAGTTAAGAGAGAGTATGAAGATATTCATATGCCTAAAAACTCTATGGTCGGGGTAAACATAGGGATATTGAGTTGTATTTTAGGGTTTGCCCTTGTCTGGCATATCTTTTGGATGGCAGCGGTTTGCGCGGTGGGGGTTATCATCTGCCTAATTGCCCGTCTCTTTGTGAAAGAAACAGACTATTATGTTAAAGCTGAAGAAGTTAAGGAAATTGAAATGAGGAGTCGCACCACATGAACGCACATGAGGCCTATCCTGATACTCACCACGATGTGTATTCCAAAACAGTGTTTGGGTTTTGGCTCTATCTGTTGACCGATTTTATGCTTTTTGCCACAGTTTTTGCCGCTTTTGCTGTTTTAAGCAAGAGCACTTTTGGAGGCCCGACTCCTAAGGAGCTTTTCAACCTAAACTACACAACCCTTGAGACATTGATTTTCATGGTCAGTACCTTTACTGTGGGAATAGCAGGGGTCTTTGCTCACCGAAAAAAGAAAGGGGGGACACTCATTTGGTTTGCCATCACTTTTTTACTTGGCCTTGCATGTCTTTGGATGTCTCTGCATGAATTTTCCCACCTCATCTCATCTGGGAATGGATGGGAGAGAAATGCCTACCTTTCAGGGTTCTTTTCTTTAACTGGAATGTTTGTCCTTCACCTAGTCTTTGCCCTTCTTTGGATCATCGTTTTATTAATCCCTGTTTTTAAGGAGGGGATTACAGGTCGGTCGATTAGAAGATTGGCCTGTCTTAAGATGTTTTGGCAATTCTTAAGCATTATTTGGATCTTTATTTATACAATTGTTTACCTCATAGGGATCGTATGATTGATCAACATCATGGATGGAATGTTAGCTTTAAACCTTTAGTGATTGGGTTTATTTTAACCCTCGTCCTTATTTTTGCAGCGTATCGGATTGTGGCATATGGCCATTTAACTCAAACCCTTCTGATGACATCCATTATTTTGATTGGGTGTATAACAGCAATTGTTCAGTTGATTTTTTTCCTCCACCTTGGGCTTGAAGAAAGGCCAAGATGGAACTTGATGATGTTTCTATTTGGAGTGGCTCTTATTGCCGTACTCATTGGAGGATCTTTGTGGATTATGAGCAACCTAAATTACAATGTTATGCCTCATGATTTGGGGCACTAACCATTGCATTGGCATGCACAACCTGCTTCACATTCACAAAATGTGTGCCCACAAGAGCAATCGGGAGTTTCAGAGATGGAATCAGAGCGGCTGCAAGCAGTTAAAGAGGCTAAAGCGAAAAAGGCAAGGATAAGTTTTTTCATACGGCACCTAGAGGTTGTTTCTTTTAACCTTCTATTTGCCATAAATAAGTATTAGGATGAAATGGAAAAAATACTAAAAGAAAGCGCATCGCTTAAACACTACCTTCTATTGACCAAACCGGGGATTGTTCTAGGAAATCTATTGACAGCTCTTGGGGGTTTTGCCCTTGCGTCTCCCTCCTATTTTGATTTTCCTCTTTTGATTGCAATGCTCGAAGGGCTTGCGTTAGTTATCGCATCTGCTTGCATTTTTAATAATTACATCGATCGGTCAAGTGATGCCAAGATGGCTCGAACAAAAAATAGAGCTCTTGCAAGGGGGATTGTTCCGGTTCGCCGCGCATTTTTTCTTGGAATCGCCCTCCTTATTCTTGGTAGTTTTATCCTGTATTTAGGAACCAATTTTCTCACAATGGTCATTGCTCTTCTCGGCTTTTTCTTCTATGTTGTTGTCTATACCCTTGCAAAGTATCAGACAAGCTATGGGACTCTGATAGGATCCATTTCTGGTTCCATTCCTCCTGTAGTGGGTTATGCAGCCTCTTCTGGAACAGTTGATCTAGGGGCCCTTATCCTTTTTCTTATCATTGCGATGTGGCAAATGCCCCACTTTTTTGCGATCGCGATTTATCGCCTTGACGACTATACAAAGGCCTCTATCCCCGTTTTTCCCCGTATTCGAGGATTGCATAAGACAAAAGTGCATATGTTGATTTATCTCATGGCCTTTATTGGAGCCACTTCCCTTTTGACCCTTTGCGGCTATACCACCCCTCTTTTCATGATCATCATGTCTTTAGTCGGAATGATGTGGCTTGTCCTTTCCCTTCAAGGGTTTAAAGCCAAAAACAACCAACTATGGGCCCGGAAAATGTTTATTTTTTCTCTCATTGTTGTGATGACTCTATCCATCACGATTCCTTATACGGTTGTTTCGAAATAGGATGTTGACAACCCGAGCGTGAATTAAGTAAAATCTCCTTTGTTATGAGAGAATTAAAGTTTCTATTTGATAATAATCGAGCGTGGGCCCAAGGGCAGAAGGAAAAAGATCCAGAAGTCTTTAAAAGACATGTAAAGGGGCAGTCTCCCAACTACCTTTGGATCGGATGTTCTGATAGCCGTATCCCTGCAAATGAGATGCTCGGTCTTGAGGCAGGGGAGGTTTTTGTTCATCGAAACGTCGCCAATGTGTTTCCTCATACCGATACCAACTGCCTCTCTGTTCTTGAATATGGAGTGGAGTATCTTGGGATAAAACATATCATTGTTTGCGGGCACTATGGGTGCGGAGGGGTTGCGGCGGCAATGGAGCAATCTCAATTTGGCCTTGTCGACAATTGGCTCCGTCATATTCGAGACGTATATTTTCAGGAAAAAAAAGAGCTCGATCTTATTACGAATAAAGAAGAAAAATATCAGCGACTCATCGAGCTTAATGTTCTCTACCAAACCCTTAATGTTTGCCACACAACAATTGTTCAAAATGCGTGGGCAAAAAAGAAGGAATTAACAGTCCATGGGTGGGTCTATGACATCTCTACTGGCCTTCTCAAAGACCTTAATTGCTGCATTTCCTCCATTGATCAAATCGATGAAATCTACTGCACGCTCCACATAAGCTAACACAAGTGTCTCAACATCAGACATTTATCAAACTATTTTAAATAAATTGTTGTTTTTTGTATAATATTATTAAGGAATAATAGAGTTTAATAAAAAATAAGGTGATTTTTAATGGTTTTATCTTCGAATATTAAACCGTCAATGCAGCTAGCTTGGCCTGAAAAAGAATTAAAAACATCCAGTGAAAGTAAGCACCACGCTCTAAGCTCTTGTCGTCCAGACAAGAATCAAGGAGCTTATGACTTTCCTAGTATTGTGAAGACAGGTGAAGTTGCATTTGCTATTTTTGAAGGAAAAATCACCCAAGAAGTTCCTAGCATTAATCATCCTGAAATTCTCGAAACGCAGGTGGTAGGAAAAGCACTTTTTATCATCCCAGTTACTCATCATACAGATCCTCGTCGAGAAAAAGTAGACCTTGATGCATTCAAAAAAGTGATTGTTGAAAACCTTAAAAAGAGGCCGCGAGAAAAAGAGGTGTCTTCTAAGCAGGCTGAGTCTTCTCATGTATTTGAATCGAATACTCCAGCTTTAAAAGGGAGCGTAACATCTGCCTCTTCAGCAAAAGAAGAAGAGCCATCTGTTAAATCCTCTGAACCTTCAGATTTAGAAAAAAGAGCTCGTCGTGTATCTCAACCAAGCTTTACAAAAGAGGAAGCAAGAGAAATTCTAGGGGTGAGTGAAAATGCCTCCCAAAAAGAGATCAAAGATGCCTATAAAGCTCTCACAAGAAAATACCACCCAGATAAAAACTCTGATGATCCAGATGCTAAACCTAGATTCCAAGCAATCCAGCTCTCCTACGAAAAGCTGATTCAATAATTCCGTGTTTGATTCCTCTTCCCCTTTTTCCCCTTCTTAAAAGGGCTATTTTTTCTACGGGAGGGGCGCACTTTTTTAGGAGGGCGCTTTTGGGGATTCGGTTCTAGTCCGAGGATGACTTCACTCCCAATGGTTTGTCCTGTGAACTTTTCAATCCGCTTCATCATATGCATGTCGCGACTCGTCACAAAGGTTAGCGCAGTTCCTTTGGCCCCCGCACGTCCTGTACGACCAATGCGGTGGACATAGTCCTCTGCATTTTCTGGAAGTTCGAAGTTGATGACATGAGAGATCGATTGAACATCGATTCCTCTTGATGCGACGTCTGTTGCCACTAATATATTGATCTTTCCATTGCGAAGCTCTGCAATGGTGCGAGTCCGTTGTCTTTGATTCATGTCTCCATGTAGTGCCCCCGTTAAAAATCCTTTGTCGCGAAGATCTTCGACCAGTTGACCAGCGTGTCTTTTCGTTGAGGTGAATACAATAGCATTTTCCACTCCATCCTGGCTAAGAATGTGGTTTAACAGGCGGTTTTTATGAGCCCTATCATCAGCATGGTGGATAGTCTGCTGAATATTTTCATTTTTGCTATGTTTTGCATGGATGGTAATTTCTTTGGGCTCTTTGAGCAGTTTTTCTGATAGCTTAACCACACTTCCTTCCATTGTTGCAGAAAACATCAGAGTTTGCCGTTTAGGGGGAGTGCTAGCCGCAATCTTTTCAACAGGTTTTACAAAACCCATATCAAGCATTCTGTCAGCTTCATCTAAAATGAGCATTTCCACTCTAGAAAGTTCGATCTTTTTTTGATCTAGAAAGTCAATCAAGCGTCCAGGGGTTGCGATTAGAATATCATGAGGGCGGGCAATCTTATGGATTTGCTTATGATAGGGAACTCCTCCAACAACACAAACAGCTTTGAGATGGGGTAGATACTTGCAGTACTTACGGGTTTGAACTTCAATCTGCATCGCAAGTTCCCTTGTGGGAACAAGGATTAGAGCGCGTGGTCCCCTGCCTCCCTTACCAGGGTTGATCACTAAGTGGTTGAGTGTGGGGAGTAAAAAAGCGGCAGTCTTTCCTGTTCCTGTTTGTGCCGATGCTCGGATATCACTGCCGGATGCAACTTGTGGGATGACCTCTTGCTGTATAGGTGTTGGAATAGAATATCCCGCTGCACGTATTGCCTCTAGGATTTTAGGATGGAGATTTAAACTATCAAATGACATTTTCTGACCAAATTATTTTATCACTTCCAGGAGTTTATCATAATTTCCCTCTTAAAAGATATCATAAAAATTGAAATTTTTATTACCCCTTTTGAGGGGATTACACACCCTCTAAGAGTAGTGGTAGACAAGCTCATCATTTTTATTTGGGCCGATAATGCGCCAGTGAAAAATGATTGTCTCGGGGCTCCAAATGAGATTTCCAAGGTAGGTATCTTGCCCGCAGAGATGGGCATCAACCGACTCTAACTTATTGCATTGAATCGAGGTGAGGTGAAAAAGAAAGACAGGGCGATTGGATCCATGGCGGAGGTGCTCAAGAGTGATCAAGGTCGCATCTAAATCTAAAGACCATCGAAAGGCATTACTAAAGCTCGTGTGAGGGGTATGCTCGATATGCCAGCTCCCTTTCTCTTGGAAAGTGATGACATTAGGTGAAGGCATGAGGAGATGGACATTGGCTTTTCCAGTCCGTGTCACCCTTTTCTCTCCTATACGGGACGTTGTTGTAAGAGAGAGGGTTTTGACTTTTAAAAGTCTTTCCCAAAAAGCCGAAAGTTCTTTTCTCCTCGATTTTTCCCGCTTCCACTCTTTTTCTCCACTTAGCTTTTGCTTATGAAGAAAGCAATATTCCTTCTTTTCTTTAGGAGAGAGAAGGGTATATCCCTTTTTTAAAAGGGCTTCAAGTTCCCATCTAAGGGGAAATAAAGGGTTGAACTCGTAAATCCTGATTTTTCCAGTAAGATGGCTGATCAAGACCCCCTCTTTTTCCAAACGATATAGCGCCCTTTGAATAGGGGTTAGTGGAAGGTTTAAAAGATTTTGAAGTTGGGCTCCATAACACCGCTCATTAACAAAGAGGAAAAAGAGAATCTTCTCAATTTTTTTGTTTCCGACAAGGGCGCTTAACATTTTTAAACCGTTTTTAAGTTAACAAAAATACCGCCTCTATAAATGGGAGTCAATAGGGAATCGTTCTTTATCAACTCAAAATCGGTTTATACGTGAAGGGGAAGGCATTGAAAGATAGATCGGTTCACTAGAAAATAGAGGCTTAGAGGGTGTTTAATAATTGCTTTGAGTATTGGAAAGAGAGATTTTTTCCTAGGGGAACTGTTTGGAGATCGGAGTAAACTTTGAAAAGTTTGCGGAGATCGAAAACAAGTTTCATAGGGGAAAAGATCTTTTCCGTTAATGCCCGAATGAATTGTTAAAAACCCTCTTAAAGGAGGTTATTTGATGAAACAAACAATTATAACACAGGTTAAAGAAAGAAAAGAGGTAGCGGCTATCCAAGTGATTCTTGCCTCTTTTTTTATTGCCCTTATGGCGCAGATTAGAGTCCCCATTTTTTTCTCTCCCGTCCCCATTACAGGGCAAACCTTTGCAATTATCCTTGTAGGGGGAGTCTTGGGGAGTCGAAGGGGATCCTGCGCTGCGGCCCTTTATTTATTGCAAGGAGCTATGGGCTACCCTGTCTTTGCAGGAGGAGCTGCGGGATGGATCCATCTTTTAGGGCCGACCGGGGGATATCTACTATTCTATCCTCTTGAGGCTTATCTCATAGGAAAATGCTTTGAGCATCGAAAAAAGTTTCTTCTCTATCTGATTCCAATCCTTCAGCTTGGGGTGGGATCTTTCTGGCTCGCCCTTTTTGTAGGAGGGGATCAAGCTTTTTACCAAGGCTTTTATCCCTTTGTTTTATTAGAAATTGCAAAAGTCATTTTAGTTAATCTTTTAACAAGGAAGGTCATTTCATGATTAGACTTAGAGCAGAATACCCTTGGGTAATGAAAACGCAAATAATCACCTGCATTGAAGTATCTCCAGATTGGACTTTAGATACGATCAAAGGATTGATCTTAAAAGACTTTTGGGAAAAATTTAACACTCAGCTTCCCAATCACACCACTCAACATGGGGGGATTAAAAATGTGCAGATCGTGTGGAGACAGACACTCATCGAGACCGATCAAAAGATGCAGGAGTGTTTAACGAATGATCCCTTTGTTAACATCTTTTTTATTAAAAATGTGTAAACACTACCACTCTCCACTAGATATTGTGGCGATTCGGTTTAAATGCTGCTCTTTCTTTTATCCCTGCTACCAGTGTCATGAAGAAAGAGCAGACCACCTTCCAAAGAAGTGGGAAGAAGGCGATCTTGATGAAAAAGCAATCCTTTGCACAAAATGTCACCGCCTCCTGACAATCTTTGAGTATCTCACCTGCGAATCTGTTTGCCCTTTTTGCAATGCTTCATTCAACCCTAAGTGTTGCACCCATTGGCACTATTATTTCGGTTGGATCTTGCAAACATTATAGTGAGTTTCACATCCTACCGAATATGAAGATCTACGATATTTCCCTTACCCTTTCTGAGTCTATTCCGACTTGGCGTGCCGATCCGAAGCCTCAGTTTCGCAAAACCCTGTCTCTTGAAAAAGGGGAAGTTGCAAATGTCTCTCATATGAGCCTTTGTGTCCATGCTGGAACCCACGTCGACGCTCCATGTCACTTCCTAAAGGGGGGCTCTACCGTTGAAACCCTTCCCCTTGAAATACTTGTTGGAAAAGCTGTTGTGATTGAAGCAATGGAAGCAGATCGATTGACCCAAGAGGTTTTTGAAAAGGCGTCCATTCCCCCCGACACCGAGCGTCTCCTTGTGAAAACGGGCAACTCA
The DNA here is from genome assembly GCA_020440285.1 of Chlamydiia bacterium. Lineage (GTDB taxonomy): Bacteria > Chlamydiota > Chlamydiia > Chlamydiales > Simkaniaceae > Neptunichlamydia. The sequence goes on from JAGROK010000013.1 coordinate 10,462, forward strand.
AAGGAGTGGGAAAAGGGGGCAACCGAGTTTATCGAAGACTACGTGGGGGTGAGTGCTGATGGTGCTAAGTACCTTGTTGAAAAAGGGATTAAACTCATTGGCGTTGATTACTTAAGTGTTGCACCACTTGATGAAATTGTCCCCACCCATGAAACCCTTTTAAAGGGAGAGGTTGTCATTATCGAAGGGCTCAATCTTTCAAAGATTGAGCCTGGCACCTACACCCTCTACTGCCTTCCTCTTAAAATTGCTGGCTCCGACGGCGCCCCTGCCCGTGTCATCCTCACTTCAGAATAAGTTAAAAGGCGAAGGAGGCGGTAAGGGTTAAGCCGTGGAGGTAGAGGTTTCCATTTGGATAGCTGTTTTTTCCTGCCATTTGAGTGCTAGCTGTGTCCATAAACATGTTTTGATCGAAAAATACTTGGAAGCCATAGTCAGCAAGGAGATCGAGGTGGTAGCGGCTGTTGCAGAAAAAGGTTTTCCAGCCAAGGCCGAGGCTGAGCTCCGTATGGTATCTTAGAAAATTAGCATTGTCATGCACCATGCGGTATCGATTGGCTACAGTCTGGTCAGATCGCTCCGTTTTTCGAATGTCATATTGGGTGAAGAGGATATCAAACTCTCCCAAGGCTTGGATGTATATTCCCATTCCAAGATCCCATTTAGAGTTAACAGCTAATTCAGGGCCAATTCCCCAAGAGCTTGTTTTTTGGTGGATGGAAACCGAGGGCCAAATCAGAAGATAGGCGGGATTAACGTTGGTGTAATTGATCCTAATATCTTGACTGATGAGAGCTCCACGAAGTCCTGCACAGAAATAAAGACATAAAGATTTTCCCAAAGCATTCGATCTTCCAAGGACCCAATCAAAAAGATCCATTTTTAGCGTCCACTTCTCACTTCCATTATGAAAGTGAGGGTTCAAAAAGTTAGGGATCGCCCATGCTGGGAGTAAATCTCCCTCAGTATTATTCGAATTTAGATGAGCACTTGCGCACATGGTTCCCCGGAGCCAAGTGTAGCCAAAAGAGGTCTCCCAGTTGTCATAATCAAACTGCACACCTACACCCACTTTAAAGCCAGCCTTATAATGAAAGTCTAAAGGGATAACATCACCATTAACGAGATCAAGAGCATTTGTTGCGTTTGAAACAAGGCCTAAATCCATATTTTCTTGAATAGGTTCCCAATAAATAAAGCTGCCATAAGTGTAGACACCATATCCACCTGTTACCCTAGGATTGCAAGAGGATAAAGAAGACTGCGCAGGGAAAGATGGATCCTTGTCTTGGCAAAATCCCATCGAAGAGATCATGAGTACCGCTAAGCTGAAGACAAATTGAAGCATTTTATGTCGCATATTTTAATCCTTTTAAAGTTATTGAGGGCTTGCACCTATGTTGATGGTTGTGGTGGTTCCTGAATTAATGATCACCCCTTGTCCTGGGAGGATCGGATGGTAAATTTGGGCAAGGGGAGCGATTTGTGTCACAAACGTTTGCCCTTGATAGATTCCTGAATTGTAGGTTACCTGCAAAAAGAAGGCATTACCAGCAGCTGTTGCAGGAATCGATCCAAACGGCCCACTTGCTGACGTTCCAAACTGAACAGTAACGTCACTTGGAATATTAACGGTGATCGTGTAAGTCGCTGTATCGGAGTAAGGATCAGGAAAGTTGATTCCAGTTGTGCAATCACCGATGTTTACAGTTAGAGTCGCTTCCTTATTATCGGTATTGGGATTAACGATCACAAGGGTGCCATCCGTTCCTAGAAAGTCAGAGTAGGCAGAGGTGTAAAAAAGATTGGGAGTTCCAATCGTTAAAAGGGTGCGGGAATAAAAGTCATACCATGGGATGTTCGAAACGCACAAACAACCACTTAAAGCCTCTGTTAAAATCTCGTTGTTTTTAAAGTAGTCGGAAGAGCGGCTTTGCACATAGGTGTTATTAATAGTGATGGGGGCTGGATATTGGCAGTTGATTGGAAAGAAGCCAGAAATGATTGAGGTTGCAAAGACTTTAAATACTTGATCTTGAGTGGCTGCAGAGGCGCTCCCACTAATTGCTGGCTCATAGTCACTAACAGCTCCCGTGAAAAAAGCTTTAGAGCTTGTTGGCTTAGGGAAAATCAAGGTTCCATTGGCATCCTTCCCTCCTGAAATGACAAACCGGAAGGAGCCATCTTCTACTTCATACCCTTTAGCCGTTGCCGCGCCAGCCTTTGTCGTCGCATCAAGGACAAGGTAGGGAGTAGGCTTCCTATTCTCATAAAAAGCTTGTTCCCCCGACTCCGTTTCTCCACTCCACACTGCGTTGAACCACGAACAAGTATCAGGGGTAGTTGAAGAGCTTAAGAAATAATCGGTGGGGAAAGAGACCTTGGTGGGGTTTGTTTGCGTCTGCGTACTTCCCATGGCAGTCGCAGGGGCGAAGATGCGAAGGTGTGCCAAAGTCCCAGAGGGGTTGGTATATTTTGCAACCAAACCTCTCCAGTGGGTATCAAAAGGGGAGGGGAGAGAACTTAATGCAGATTCATACTGAGAAAAGACATCTGTTAAGCGAACAGAAGAAGGCATTCCTGTTACGCCACACGCATCTGTGTAGCTGGTTCCATAAAAAAACTTGTAATTTGCTTGGACAAGGAGGGGAAGGCCAAAGAAGTCTACCCCCGTCAGATTGAGGTTAAGGCGATTTAACGCATTACTTCCAAGATCAAACTCTATCTTATCGTTTAAGATGTAATAGTTGTCATTGTTAGCATCGAACTCAGGGGGGAACTGAAGGACCCCAACATTGTTGATGAAATAGGTCAGTGGCTCTTTCAAAGAAATTAAAATCCTTGACGAGGTCATCACCTGCGTGTTCGGATCTCCATTATTCCCATCATTAGGGATATAAAAGGTGTAGGTATCAGCAGCAATCATCTCAAAAGAGCTTAAAGGATAAGAATATTCTGATGCAGAAATGTAGGTGCTAGGGGTGAAGTTTGAAATCGTTGCAAGCTTTGGGGTTCCACCCCCAAAAGAGAGGTATTGTTTACTCGAATTCACAAGAATGGTGATGAAAATCTCACTAGCGGCGACGTTGCTATTGTTGACAAACGTGATTGGAAGATAGCCATCTCGTTGCGTTGGAGTAGGGGTCGAGCAGGTGGCAACAGGAGGGGGAGGGACAAATGGGACCGGGAGCTGCGGAAGAGGGGGCAAAGGAGAAGGGCAAGCCCCAAAAACTTTTAGTGCAAAAGAGAGTCCAATGAATATCCTGGTCGCTAGACGCATACTATCGCTCTTGTTACGTGCAAGAAAGAGCCATTTTCGACTAAATAAAAGTTTTTAAGCAATAAAAACTTTAAAATTTTAACTCAAAAGCAAATGCGTGGAATACATCTGTACCGATATTTTGATAGGAAAGGGGCTGAAGACTTCCTTCAAGTTTCTCTGCCATTAGAAGCCAGTCCTCTTCGCAAATCGTTTTACCATCATTGATTTTAAACCGTGATCCTTGAATGGTAACCATCAAACTATCCCATTGATGTGAGTGAAAGGGAACCTCTTCACCTGGATCTACAAGGACCTCCAAGAGTCTAATCCCTTCGTTTTCAAAAACAATGAGATGAGTGTTAGGAGCTTGAAGGACCGCGTCAGTTCTCGCCAGTGATGAGCTTTGCTGTTGGGGCGCAAATTTTATCCCTTTTAAAAGGGACAAAAGATCTTGAGTTATCTTTTCAGGAAGCATCGCAAAATAAGGTGCTAATTTTTTTGAAACAATCGCTCTGTCTTTCCCTTTTAATTCAAGGTGATCCAATAGAGCATTTAGGTTAAAGCAAGAGTTAGAAGCACTTTCATACTGTCTGCTTGTTAAAGGTTGTCTAATAGATTCCATGTGCTAAACCATTGCACAAAGAGTCATTTAGAGCAAGGCTCTAGACTAGCAAATTCCTGATTTCTTCATAATTTTTAGAGCTTTTTGCTCTAGATTTTCATGCCTATGATTGAACCTAAATTCACATTCCTTCAAGTGAAGGAAAAACTTATCATCCGCCA
>JAGROK010000057.1 GCA_020440285.1 Chlamydiia bacterium
CTGATGCTCGACAGTGGAGGACCTCCTTGTGTGGGAAGTCGCTTAGAATATGACTGCGTAACCTAATCAGGGGTGGTCTACGTTGGGGTTACAGCGATCGATCTTTGGTTTCTCGGTGGAGAAAAGATCCGCCTTAATTCTGACCGGAGCTTTTACCTCTATAATGCCTTTGTGACAACGAGTGAAAGTAAAAACAGTGATTGGAAGATTCATTCCCGAGAAGTGGGAGTGACCAAAAAGAGCTATTTAGAGGCAAAAAATGTCACCTTCCGCTTTTTTGAAACCCCCATCTTGTGGCTTCCTTATTTTAAAAGTAATTTAAAGTTATTTTCTGAGTCTCCTGTTCGGTACAAAATGGATTGGGATAAAGGACTTTGGCCCAAGTTTAGCATGAGGTATCGGGTCTATTCTTGGGAACAACTCGATCTTTATTTTCGTCTCAATGTTCGCCCTTCTAAAGGGGTTGGGGGAGCTTTAGAATCTGATTATAGATCTTTCAATAAGCAGACTCATTTTCGAACTCGAAGTTATCTCGACCATGATGCTTTTTACCGAGACACGAATCCCGATAAAGCGCGCACCCACTACCGCTTGCAAGGGATCTACACTGCAAAAAGTGAAGACGAAAGATCCCACCTTTATGCCTCCTATGACTGGCTTAGCGATAAAAACATGCAAACCGATTTTGGAAGTGAAGATTTTGAGCTTAATACCGCCAAGCAAACGAGACTCGAAATCCGCAACTTTCAAAACTGGATGATTTTTGGAATCGATGGAAATTTTCGAATCAATGGATTTGAAGGGATGAGGCAAAGACTTCCTGAAGCATTCTGGACCCCAAAGTCCTTTACGCTCGGGGACTCGGGGATCATTTCTGAAAACCGGCTAAAAGTTGCCTACCTCGATTATGTCTCTGCAAAAGAAATCGAGCCAGCTGTTCCCGATTTTAATGCTGCTCGCCTGTCTGCTCAAAGTACTCTTTATCGTCCTTTTGTCTATCGAGGATTTACGCTCACCCCTCTAGTAGGAATTGAAGGGGTGTTTTATGGAAACAGCCAGCAAGATCGACCCGCAGCCTTAGGAGCTCTTATCTACGAGCTCTTACTTGACCTTACCCTTAAGAGAAACTACAAAACCTTTCGCCACACCTTGCAACCTTATATCAACTACGAAGGGATGTCCCACCCTACAATCTCCCCAAGCACCCCCTATATTTTTAGCATCCAAGATGGATTTAATCGCCTTAATGTCATCAAATCAGGGATTCGCAATCTATTTTACAACAAAAAAACTCCCCTTTTCGAACCCAATATCATTGCAGACCTTTATACCTACGCCTTTTTTGGAGATCAGACATTTTCTAAGACAGTTCCAAAAATGGGAGGAGATTTTATCTGGAATTTTCCTTCATGGAAACTCAGCAGCTACATCAGGTGGAATATCGAAAAGGAGGTTCTTGACTACGCAAACCTTTCCCTTGCCTGGACAATTAATCAAAACTTTGCCTTCAAAACAGAATTTCGCCATCGAAGTCGCTTTGATTGGAGAAAAGACAGCCCCAATAACTTTATTATGGAGGTGACACGGGACATTTCGGAACTTGTCCACTCTCCCCTTTCAGATGGCCGCAATACCCTCCTATCCCGCCTTCAAATCAAGATCGCTCCTCAATGGATTGCCCGCTTAGAATCCCATATCGGATGGGGAAGAGGAGGAAAGCCAAGCTATAATGAGGCTAAATTTGACCTCATCACAATGATCAGCACAAGCTGGCGCCTCCGCCTCTCTTTTACTCATTCACCTGCCCCCGAAAATAAAAATGACCGGTTTACCTTCGGCCTTTCCCTCGTAAAGAAGTAGTTTTTTTACCAAAAAAGTATATTTTATATCTTTAGCAGGATATATACCCAAATAACTTTAAAAGTTGGAGTTTTGCCAAAGCCAACGCCCCAGATTTAATCTCCTCGAAGCAGCACCTATTCAGGTGGATAGGTGCGATGCAGAGGAGGTTAAAGGTGGGGATGTTGGCGAAGGGAAAAACCAAG
>JAGROK010000058.1 GCA_020440285.1 Chlamydiia bacterium
ACACATCATAAGCTTTTTTAATGAAGCCGATAAAAACCCCACATTTAGAGACAGCTTTTTAGAAACTATTGAAGAAGCGGCTTCAACCTGTGGTGATCGGGTTTCTTTATCTCTTATTTATGTCGGAGTTAGACACCGTTTAACAGAAATTGACCATAGGAACCTCAACGTCCTTGCAGAGTTTTTAAAAGGGGTATATGCCCTCGATCTTTTAAGACAGATCACCTATGAAAAACATGAGCGGCAAGAAGATGAGGTAGAAAATTACTTAATCTATCCTGTTAAACTTAAGGCAATCCTTGACCTTCCGATCATTATCGATGATATGCAATTTAATAACGCCTCTGCAACTGAGCAGGATTTGCAAGATGCTGCAGCTAGAGTTATTGAGAGCGTGAACAATCCAGCCACTTTTCATGCATGGTTAATCGAAGGAGAATGTTTCTTAATTGGAAGCCATATTTGGGAAAATGCCCTTAAAGAGCAATATAAAGCAGAAATAGATGTGATTAATGGAAAAAGATATGAGCTTCTTGAAGAGGATAATGGTGTCCAAAAAGCAAATGACTACTACAGAGATGAAATGCTAAAACTGACCCGCCAGGCCTTGGCTTAAGGAGAGAATGATAATGGAAAAAACACTTGATTATGCTTTGCAGCCAGCTCTTGTTTTGGGGGCGGCCTATCTTATGGGAAATACACTTGCAGAGCGAAGCTTTGCCTACAAAGTGGCTTTAGGGGGACTCTTGGGAAAAAGGGTGATTCACTACTCTTATCCTGAATTGGACAAGAAAAATGCCCTTATTGCGGAGACGATTTTTCTTACCTATGCAGCTTTTTATTCAGCGCAACATGTAAGGCGCTATCGTCCCGATTTAAATTGGTCCATTAAAAAAAGTGGTGTGATTTGCTCTGCGCAGTGGGGCCTATCGGCTATTCTATCAACACGAAGGGAGCTGAATAACCAAGTGCCCGCAGCGGGGTATGCTTATGTCTTTGACCTAAGTAGAGGACGAGCAAGCATAAATGATCTATTAGCAACAATTGAAAGAATCTCTGGTCAAGTTGCGAAAAAAAGCTTTATTAATGATCTTTCATGTAAGGAAAAAAATTCCCTTAGAGATTGGTTTGCCCGCCTTGAGATTTGTCGAGATTTTGAAAGGAATCGGCAAGGGTTTTGCAAACAAATTGTGCGTTTTCTAAACCAAGCAGATGATGACCCTAATTTTAGAAAAGAATTTTTGGGAGTGGTCGATGGTGCTGCAGAAAGTTGTGGAGATCGGGTGGCACTCTCTATAATCCATATAGGGATTCGATGGAAATTAACGCAAATCGATCACTCTGATCTTCCTGCTCTTGCCGAATTTTTAAAGAAAGGGGTGTATGCCATCGATCTTTTAGAAAAAATTGCTCGGCAAAATCATGGAGCAGAGGGAGATGAGATAGAAAATTATCTGGCTTATCCCGTTAAGCTTAAAGAAAGGCTAAAATTACCGATCATAATTGACTTCATGATTTATGGCTCAGATGCCACTGAAAGCAACATCGATGATGCTTGCAAGACAGTGAATGATGCAATCAACAATCCTGATACATTTCATGCATTTTTAATTGAAGACCGAACCTGGGTTGCTGCTCTTGAAGCCAAATATAAAACAGAGATAGAGGTAATTACTAATAAAAGATATGAAATTTATGAGAATCAAGGAGAAGCTGCAGCAAATGATCACTACAGAAACGGGCTATTAGACCTTACCCGCCGGGCCTTGCCTTAAGCGGTGCAGCAGATCCAGACGGGACACTTAGATCCCTTTAAAACCCTTTCAACAACGGCGCCATATCCTTTGGAGACTCCGCTACTTGAAAGGACTGTCCCAATCACGAGAAGATCAAACCCCTCCTTTTCAATCAGCTCTAAAATCGCGGCGTCAACAGTACGCGCGTGAATAACGCGAAGTTTCATCCCAATGTGAAATTCCCTTCCGATGGCTTCTGCTCGCTTTAGGATCGAAGATGCAACGACGGCCCGGTGGTAGAGGGGCGTTTCAAGGGGAAGGGAGAAGGGAACTTCAATGACATGAACCGCTGTCACTTCTGCCCCATGAACCTTGGCGATTTCACATGCCATTTGAACGGTTTGAGTCTCCCTCCCTCCCCTTGTAGGGACAAGGATCTTTTTATATTTCTTTGCCTGGAATTCAGGCATTTTAATCTTTTGAATTTCGACTTTTCCAGTTGGAGCAATTGATTGCTTTTTTCGGTAATAAAAGTAGATCGCAAGGCCGCAGAAAATCCAGAAGAAGCCGAGGTTTCTCCCTTCTGGTTTTGTAATCACAACAAGTAGCCACGTCCCCGCCGTTGCTAGTCCCCCGATAATTGCAGTGATCGGAATAGAGACTTTACCAAAGGGGATATTGAAGGGAGTGCGAAAGGGGCGATGCATCTCTTTCTTTTTGATCCTAAGATAAATCAGGGAGAGATGGGTCATGAAAAAGGCAAGCATCGCTCCAAAGTTATAGAGATTCGCAAGGAATTCTAACTTTCCCCTTGCAGCGATGACGGTGATGATGGCAAGGATTGCAAAAATCGCTAGAGAAACGTAGGGAGTCTTATGCTTTTTATGCAATCGATAAACAAAGCGAGGAAGCTGGTAATTTTCCCCCATATTAAAAGAGAGGCGGGAAGCGCCCATCAGCCCTGCATTTGAGGCAACTAAAAGGATAATAGCGGCTAAAAGGCCAATCCATCCTCCAAGAACTTGACTTCCGTAAGGGAGTTTTGAAACGATCCCTGCGATTGGATCTTCTAAAAAACGGGTGCTCAGCTCTTGAGGGGTCACAGCAGAAAGGGCAACAATTGCAATGCCAATATAGACGAAAAGGAGCATCCCCATCGCAAGCATCATCGCTCTTGGCACTGTTCGAGCAGGGTTTTTAGCCTCCCCACTGAGTTGCGCCATCGACTCAATTCCTGTATATGCCACCATTGCCATGGCAGTCCCCTTCCAAAAATCGGGCCACGAAGGGGACCAGCTAGAGCCCTTAATCCCCACTTTTAAGTGTTCCCAAAGATCAGGGAACTGGATGAACCAAATTCCCCCTAAGATAACAATAAGAATTTGTGTAGTTAGGGTAAGTGTGGTTAAACACCAACTCATCCGGGCAGAATTCTTTGAACCAAAATAGTTAATCACAAAAAGAATCGCAATAACGCAAACAGTAAAACCCATTTTGACCGATGTGATCTTAAGCCCTCCAATGAAAAAAGAAAGGTAAGGGGCAATCGAATAAGAGGAGATCGCAATGGTTACAATGAAATCAAGAAGGAGGCCCCAACCTGCAATAAACGAAATTAAATCATTAAAAGCATGGCGGGTAAAGGTTGCCGACCCACCCGCGTCGCGAAGCATCGCCGTAAGCTCTGCGTACGAAAGGGATGTACACGCAAACACAAGGCCTGCAATCGCTAAGCTAATCGGCGCTGCCCCTAAAGAGTAGAGAGCAGTGATTCCCAAAGCATAATAGATTGAAGAGCCTAAGTCGCCATATCCAACAGCAAAAAGATCCCCGACCCCCAAGATGCGTCGCATGGATCCCTTGTCGATTTGGCTGATTCTGGACCGTTTCTTATCCATGAACCCATCCTGCATAAAAAGATTCTTTTTATTCCACTTTTTATTACTTTTTAAAGAGAGGCTGGAGAGTGCTGAACTTGTTTAGGGAGATCGAAAAAGACATTTTCCTCCGTAAATTCAACCTCTTCGGTTTCTGTAACACCAAGGGTCCGGAGATATTCAATGCAATCTTGGACAATGGACTCAGGAGTTGAAGCTCCTGCCGTTAAGCCAATCGCTTTTACCCCTTCTAGCCATTTTGGATCGATCTCTTTTGGGGCATTGATGAGATGACTTGGAACCCCCCTTTTCTGCGCCACCTCACAAAGGCGGTTCGAATTTGAACTTGTAGGATCCCCTACAACAAGAACCAGATCGACATCGGGAGTGATCTCTCTAAGAGCAAGCTGACGGTTTGTCGTTGCATAACAAATAGAAGAGCTCGGAAGGGTCTCAATAAAGGGGTATTTTTCCTTGAGCGCATCAGTAATGTCTTTGACATCGTCGAGACTTAAGGTGGTTTGTGTTGTATAAAAAAGGCGCTGCTCCACGGGAAAGGAAAGCTTTTTAACATCTTCAACCGACTCAATGATCGTTGTCGCATCGGGAGCCTCTCCCGCAGTTCCAACCACCTCTACATGCTTTTTATGTCCAATTAAGAGGATGTGATACCCTTTATTTGCAAACCGCTTCGCAGCCGAATGGACCCGGATGACAAGGCCACAAGAGGCATCGATTTCTATTAGCTTTCTTTTCTTTGCATGTTCTCGAACAGAAGGGGGAATCCCATGGGCAGAATAGATAATGCGCGCCCCTTCGGGAACTTCATCGAGATCTTCGATGAAAATCGCTCCTTTTTTTTCTAAATCTTCAACCACATGTCGGTTGTGAACGATTTGATGTTTCACATAGATGGGAGGGCCCCAGATCTCAAGGGCACGCTCAACGGTTTCAATCGCTCGAACGACACCCGCACAAAATCCCCTTGGCTTTGAGAGTAAAAGTTTCATGGGGCCGAGTATGCCAAAAAAATAAATTTTAGTATAGCTAAAAATCCCATTTGATTTGAAATTTCCCTTGATGAATGTGGCTATGATCCCCTATAGCTGCTTCATAATCCAATTGGAATAGAAAACGATCACCCTTAGAAAAAATCAGCTGGGTTCCCAGAGTCATTTGGTTTGTGATTTTGTGATAGCTATTCACTACAAATTTATTTTTGCATGTTTGCTGCTTATAGAAGCGGGATATGTACATTCCACTTGATATAGGGATCGATTGCAAATAACCTAAATGTATAGAGGGAGAAAGACAAAGTCGATGCATTGTAAGCGTTTTAAAAATTTTAAGGGAAAAATGAGATTGAAAAAAAGAAGAATACTTATTCTTTACCCATAAATTTAAACTATTAGCCTCATGCTCTACATAGCTTCCTTCCCACGTATTAAAATAGTTAAGATGAATATTAGGCATCACAAAAAGATTAGGTTGAAGGATCTTTGTAAGATCAAGTTTCATTCCCCCTTCAACCCCTAAATTCAGATCCCAGCTTTTATGATTGTTGTGTGAAAGTCTGCTCAAACCAGGAAAAGCGATATGTCTATCAACGCTATAAAAAGTGCGCCCTAGCAAAACCAAACAGTTAGCATACCAGTCACTTCTCAGATATCCAATAGAAGGAGCAAGTACAACAGAGTATAGTTGCGCCCTACCCACATTTTTATCCCATTGGAGGTTAGAAGAAAGAAACCCCATATCGATGTTGCAAAACAGATGATTTTTCATGGAAATCTCAACCCCTGAATTCCAACCAAAAGTCCTTACATCGAATCCAAACTGATTTTGAATCGGACTTTGAGAATAGTAAAGTCCAATAGGCTGAAAGAAAAATGCTTTGTTAAAGCTATTTTTTTCCAAAGAGCATTTATCCGCAAATGTATAGTATTGACTATTTAAACGATCTGAAATCGCGCGAGTAAGAGTTACGCTATTTTGAAAGTTCGTTAAAGCTAAAGCGCCAAACTGTTGAGAGCCTAAGCGAACAAGGGCTTTATCAAAACCTAAGGGATCTAATTTGACTAACTTGCGCATGACGCTTACTAAATCTTGATTTGGAGGAATATAGTTAGAGCAAAAGAGATATTCTCCAACTTTTTTTGCATTTCCCTTAAGTGTATCAATTGGAGTAGGGAGGACATTTCCAGAAAAAGAAATGGAGAGTAGAACGCGATTAGCCTGGTAAGTAAGAAAATAATCGAGGGGATGATTTTCAATAAACGAATCAAAAACCCCAGATACGGTCGACGCTGTCATGATGGTATAGGTCGTTCCTGCCTTATAAATACCAGGCAAAGGATCAAGTTTAAGTGTACCTGCTAAGGTAGCATTTCCAGCGACTTGAATGAGATCACTATTTCCACTATCATCGATCTCTATGAATAATATCCCTCCTGTTGTTTGCGTATAGTTTCCATTGACTTGAATCGTTCCTATAGAGGCCCCCGGAATAACACTTCCCGAGTTTATAACAGAAAGAAGTGTTCCTGTTCCTTGAAGGATGGTATTTGCATTGACATTAACTTCTCCAAAAGAGCCATTACTAAGCAATAGATTTCCTGACGAAAGGTTTGTAATCCCTGAATAGGAATTCGACATTCCTATAATTTGGAGAGTGCCCTCTCCTTGCTTGTTTAAAGAAGCACTCCCGCTGATTGTTCCATTTAAAGTGAGTGTCTGGCTACTGGGAATAGAGATATTACTCGAATTAGAGATGATAAGAGCTTTTCCAGAAGTAAAGCTTGAAGTAGGTTCAAGGGTTCCTCCATCTAAAGTAATAGAGCCTGTCCCTAGATTTTGATCGGAAGAAACATTAAGAGTTCCTTGAGAGATCTCCGTTCCTCCAGAATAGCTGTTGTTTCCTTCAAGGGTTAAGGAACTAGTCCCTTGCTTATCAATTCCTCCTGTTCCTGAAATGATTCCTAAAAATGCCCCATTAGCTATTTGCTTAATTTGAAGAACATTCTCATTAAGGTTAATTGTTGATCCAATAGCGCCATTAAGTGATCCAATCGCTTTTGTTCCCGCTCCAGAAGCAATTGTAAAAGAGGTTCCTGTGCTCATATTTAAATCGCTAAAGCTTCCAAGTGTGCCACTTCCTGATAATTCAATGTTTCCTTGTGAGAGAATTGTGGGGACAATATAGGTGTTGCTTCCGGAAAGGGTAAGAGTCCCACTCCCTTGTTTGTTTAAAGAGCCTGTAATTCCCGATGCAGTTCCATTAAGCATAAGTGAATAAGTGTTCGTATTAATAACACCATTTCCAGCAATTATTAAAGGCCTAGATGTGTTAAAGCTTCCTGCTATTTCAAATGTTCCAGCTTCTAAATTTAAAGATCCACTCCCTAGATTAGAGTCAGAAGAGACTAAAAGGGTCCCATTTTTAATAGTCGTTGTCCCAGAATAGGTATTTGTTCCAGAAAGTGTGAGCTTACCACTTCCATTTTTGATGAGCTTACCATTGACCCCTGAAATAGCACTTGCAGCAGTCGTATCTGTCGACTGGTTAATATGAAGAGTATTATCATTTAAGTTGATAATAGACCCAATATCCCCGATCAAAGATCCAATTGCTTTTGTTCCTGCTCCAGTAGCAAGTTCAAGGGTTGCGAATGCATTAATCGTTAAATTGCTTAATGCACCAAGTGTACTTGTACCCCCTGATAGCTGCAATGTTCCACTGCTTATAATGGTAGGAACTGTGTAGCTATTATCTGCGGTCAGCACTAAGACACCTGACCCATTTTTTTGAAATGATGTAGAGGAACCTCCAATAGTTCCACCCCATGTACAAATTTTTCCAGAAGCAACATCAAGAATGCTATTCCCAGAAAAGGACATCAGATTTGAAAAGCTTGCTGTTTCCGTAATCTCTAGAGTTGCATCTCCTATTAGAACTGCCCCTGTTCCAATGCTGCTGCTTGAATTAACGCTGAGAACCCCTCCATTGATGTTTGTTCCTCCTGAATAAGAATTACTTGTAGCAGGCGTTAGCGCTAAAGTTCCACCAGAGGTTTTACGAATAATTCCTGTTCCCGTGATCGATCCAGAAAAGGAGCCACTTGGAATTTCGAGGATATTATTATTTAAGGTAATTGTTGATCCAGCTACTCCTGCAAGTGATCCGATTGTTTTCGTTCCTGATCCCGACCCAATTTCAAAGGTTCCTCCGCTAAGAGTTAAACTGCTTGAGTTACCAAGGGTACTGGTAAGTCCTGATAAAAGGAGAGTTCCACTATTTATTATCGTTGGAACAGTATAAGTATTGTTGCCCGTAAGTGTTAAAGTGCCGTTTCCCTCTTTAGTAAGTGATCCTGATGTTCCACTCACCACTCCACTCTCTATAAGTGTGACTCCCCCTGCTGTATTGATAATTGTGGCCGCTGTAATTGAAACGGGGATAGAAAGGGTAAAAGAGCTTGTCGGTTCAAAGGTTCCTCCACCTAAGATTAGAGAAGAGCTATTTCCTAATCCACTGCTCGCTCCAACTTGAAGAGTCCCTACAGAAAGAGTTGTTGTTCCCCTGTACGTATGAGACAAACTTCCCATATTTAGAATGCCTACCCCTAGCTTTTCTATTCCCCCTGTTGAAAGGAGGGAGTCTCCTGCTATTGGGTTAGAAAAAGTGAATGTTCCTGATGAAACGTTGAATTTTAGTGTTCCTCCAGAAGCAAGAAAAATATCTATCCCTAGGGCTTGACCATTGTTAGCTCCTGTTCCTCCTGTCACCCCACTACTTGTAAAAGGGTTTCCCGTTGCATTCAACGTACAAGTAGATGTTGAATCAACAAATAGAGCGCCTCCAAGGGCTGCACCACCCCCTCCTGCTGCGCCACTATTTCCTGAGCCGTTCCCTCCAGTCCCTCCACCGAAAATGGAATTTCCTCCTACTCCATTAGTTCTTCCTCCTCCCCCTCCTCCAGCTCCAAACCCTCCGGAGCCTCCTGCTCGGCTACCGTTAACGCTGCTACCTCCGCCGCCTCCGCCGCCATATCCTCCAGCTGCTGCATTGGAATTCGTAGCAGATGCTGCACCACCACCACCTCCTCCTCCATAACTACCTGTAATTGCACTGACTCCAGGAGAAGCTCCTGTCCCTCCACCATTTGCACCTCCTGTTCCTCCAGTCCCTGCAGCTCCATTCCCTCCACTATTTCCAATAAGTTGGCCCCCACCGCCACCACCACCACCATTATTGTTTCCAAATCCTATTCCTCCTTGTCCTCCAAGGCCCCCTCCTCCCCCTCCTGCACTGTCTGATCCTCCACTAGGAGCAACTGAACTTCCTCCAACTGCTGAGCAGGTGTTAAAGGTTGCTAGTGAAATTGTGACATCTGCTCCATTACCTACATATATTCCCCCTCCAGCGCCAAGACCTCCTCCCCCAGAACCCCCTCTTCGATCCTCTGCTTCTCCTCCAATTCCTCCTCGAGCGACTGCATTGGAAATTGTTAGATTCGTAATCGTTGGACTTACGCTATTTCCTAACACAAGGATTCCACGATAAGTACTTGCCCCATCTAAGCTAAATCCATTTCCATCAATTGTATAAGAATTAGTAACGGCTGGAAGGGCCCCCGTTAGAGTAATACTATTTGAAAAAACAATCGTATCAGGAGTTGTATTTGCTGCTATAATAGCGTTTTGCAGTTCTGTTGTATTCGATACATTAATCACGGCAAACAAAGAAGACGAAACCAAAGGCAAGACATGTAGCAAAACCGGTATTAATTTCATAAAAATCTCTTGTAACCACCATAACTATTGCTTATAGCGATTTTTTTTTTTTAGTGAACAGTTTTTAATAACGAGAGGTATATATGAGCCTATCCCGATAATATTAGGTTAAATATTTTTAAAGACCTGCTAAGCTCTCTTCATTTTAACTTCTAAAAGGAGAATCGATGGCAGGAAGATTTGATGGATTAACAGATATGCAATGGGAG
>JAGROK010000059.1 GCA_020440285.1 Chlamydiia bacterium
TATCTGCATCGCTCCTATCTCTTGGATAGGAGGCTGCTTCGATAGGATCAAACCTCAAGCGCTGACTTTGGGAAATTCCCAAGTTTTGAACCACGAACGGTATAAACAAATTTTAATTCACAGACACTTGCTAGTGTGTTATGCTGCCGGTGAGTATATAACATGAAGATAAAAATAAAAAAAGGTTTGGATCTCCCATTTGGGAAGGGTGATCAGGAAAAGGTTCATGCTCTTCCTACGGTTGATCGTTTAGCTCTTGACTTAAGCGCTTTTGAAACAACTTCCTTCAAACTGCTAAAAAAAGAAGGGGAAGGTGTAAAAGTAGGGGAACCTATTGCGCAAGACAAAAAATGTCTAGGTCGTCTATTCGTTTCTCCAGCTTCGGGGACTATTCAGGAGATCGTTCGTGGGCTGAAGAGGCGTCTTTTGTCCGTTGTGATTCATGCAGATCAGAAGCAAACCCCATTTGAGCAAAAAAAGGGAACGTTGTTTGATGGGGGGATTGCTCCCCATATTGGGATGCGTCCTGGGATTCGAATGGCTCACCCTGATAAAAAACCTGAGGTGATTTTTGTTAAAGCAATAGAGTCTGCTCCATTGACACCTCCAGCTGAGCTTCAGGTTAAGGGATATGAGGAGTACTTTGCTGCAGGGCTTAAAGTTCTTCAGGAAATCGCTCCTGTTCATCTTGTTTTTAGGGAAGGGAGTCATTGCAAAGCCTTTATTAACGCGCCTGTTGAGGTTCATGCTGCTCGAGGGCCTCACCCCATCGCCAACCCTTCAGTTCATATCGCAGCAATTCATCCAATTACTCGGGCTGATCAGGTGGTATGGACTCTTGATGTTGTTGCTGTGATCACTTTGGGAAGATGGAGCGTTGAAGGGGTGTACCACACCGAAAGAGTCATTACTGTTGCACAAGAGGGGGTGAAGTATTGTCGGGTTTATTCTGGGTATCCAATGGGGAAACTTTTTGAAAATCCAGAGGGAGTTCGTTTGATTTCTGGAGACCCATTAACGGGAGAGATCAGAGATAAGGAAGGTTTTTTGGGATTTCATCACACCGTTGCATGCGCATTAAAAGATGATGAAGTAAAAAGAGAAAGGTTCCATTTTTTTAAATTCAGCCGGAAAGATTATACCGCTTCTAAGGCCTATTTTTTTAGGCGAAAGGCGGGGGAATTTTCAACGATGCAACACGGGGAAGAAAGAGCTTTTGTGGATGGGGCAATTTATGATCGCGTAATGCCTCTTCCGATTGAAACAATGCCTTTGATTAAAGTTCTTTTGACTGAGGAGTATGATAAAGGGGAGGCTTTAGGATTGCTCGGGGTTTTACCAGAGGACTTTGCCCTTCCCGCATTTGTTTGCCCCTCTAAGATCGAAATGGTAGATATTGTAAAAAATGGGCTGAATGCTTATGCCGGTCAATATTTTGATGATGAATGACTTGGGAAGTTATTAAGTTAATTTGAGCTAGAGACTCCTCGTTGAGATTGTCTTCAATGATATTGCGTGTTGTTATTTTGCGGATGTGTTTTTGACCCACTTTGCCTGTTTGAGCATCTATTTGAGGTTCCACTATATATGGGCCTAATTTCAAAGGACTATTTTTCACCTTTTTTTTCTTGCTCACCATTTCCCTATAAGGGAGTGATTGAAAAAAGTTTATACTTTGAAGTAAGGGATCCATAATATATTCTCAAATAATTTGTATTTGCTTTAAAAACTCTAATTCCTTCTATAATTTCAGGATCATAATAAAAAACATTAAATATTTAAAGGTTTAAAATATTTTATTTACATTATAAATTATACCGCTCGTGGTTCAAAACTTGGGAATTTCCCAAAGTCAGCGCTTGAGGTTTGATCCTATCGAAGCAGCCTCCTATCCAAGAGATAGGAGCGATGCAGATAGGGTTAAAGATCAAGATGCTGA
>JAGROK010000060.1 GCA_020440285.1 Chlamydiia bacterium
CTCCCATTGCATATCTGTTAATCCATCAAATCTTCCTGCCATCGATTCTCCTTCTAGAAGTTAAAATGAAGAGAGCTTAGCAGGTCTTTAAAAATATTTAACCTAATATTATCGGGATAGGCTCATACGTTAATTCTACGTGCCTATGCAGCGAAATTAAGTCGCACTCAGGGATTATACGCGGATGAGATCGGGCTGCACTTCGACGTTTTGGATCCGATGGATGAGACTTTGAAGAACAGAGCTTTCGTAGGGCTCTTTCTCATGGGGGCCATAGGCAATCGGCTCGAAGAAGTTCATCATGGGATCAACGCCATGTTTCCGAATCCATGGCTCTAAGAAAGTCATCTCTTGATCAGAATAATTGGTGTAGCCTGAAAAGAATTTGAGAAGTGTACGGGCTCTTCGCACAGCAGCTTTATTTACATCTTCTGGAGTGATTTCATTTCTTCCCGTGGCACCAATTGCTCCAGTGATGTTATCGACAAGGGCAATTTTCACATTGTCCCTTTCTGTAAAATTCCCTTCGCGATCTTCTTCGAGTTTCTTTCTCCAAAAATCCCCTTCTGCCTGGTCAATAAGGAGGATTTTTTGGTCGTTTTCTTCTTGAATGAGGAGGAACTCAAAGATAGGCTTTTGGCGAGGGCCAAAGGGTTCGATGATGCTCCCTTTAGAGGAGATCACTTTAAAGAGGTTCCACGAGCAGTAGACGTTTTGAGGAAGGGTTTTTCCCATATTTCGAACTGCTTCAAGCTCAGATTGCTCTAGCCCTTCGCTCAGTCTAAAGAGGGGAGGGGTATAGATTTTCCAATCGCTCCACATTGAAAATTGATGGCTTCTTGGATCAACGGGGTTAAACCACTGCTTTATGTTTGTAGGATCGATGGAATTAGACCACTTAATATCAGAAGGGGGAGGAAATAGAGCGTTATTTTCACCTCTTCCAATAAGAGCGTTATTCTCCATTTCGTTTTGCTCTTCTTCTTGCTCTTGCGCTTCTTCTTCATGGTTTGCACTTGCAACGACTTGAACGCTCTTTCCTATTGTTTCAAGCGCTTCAAGACTTCTATCAAAGGTCTTAATAGTGGCAGGATAAAGGCGAGGCTTTAACCTTTCTTGGATCGCCGTTAGCTCTTGAGTGATCGCATCGATTTCTTCTGCAGTAAAATGGCCATGCGCATGAAGGTTATTGATAAGATGGACCCTAGTTGCATCAAGGGGATTTGCCCACCCATTGAACAGGGGCGTTAGGATGGTATACCCTCTATGTGTTAAGATTTCCTGATAAGCGGCGATCACCTCTGCTTGATGGATCTCTTCTCCTTGCGCCTTATTTAAGATCGCATCTTTCACTTTTTTAACCATCTCTTCGGCTAAAACAAGAGACTCCCCTTCTACAATTCTTGTCAGCTTGTATTCAAGTTGAGCGATTTGCTCGTCTGTAAAGTGTTTATGACTATACACTTTGGCAAGAAGTTTTTCTTTCATCAAACGGAGAAGCTCTTTCGGATTTGAATCGATGCGGAGCGCTCCATAAAGAAGGATTGGATCGTCTGAGATATTTGAGAAAAGAATCTCCTCATAATCGCGAAGGATTTGAGTGGTTTTATAGTTAGAGTTTGTAAAAACCCCATCAAGTGCTGATGTCGCATTAAGGGCTGCATCGAGAACTGCCCGCTTAACAGTGCTATGAAGCTTTTGGCAATCAACGCGGAAATTGCGCATTTTCTTCGATTCTTTCCCATTTTTGCAGGCAAATGTCGTGACATCGCGCACAGTTGGATCTCTTTCTTCAGGAACCATCAATGTTTTCACATGTCTTGTCATCCCCACAACGATTTCTTGATCAAGAGTTAGAAGACCTCTCATTCTCCACTCTGCCTGATCAATCTCCCCTTCAAATTTTGTGGTTTCCCCAACGGTGAGAAGAGCTCTTCCTCTCCTCTTTTGACGGATATCGGCTGCATAAGAGTGAGGTTCATCGTAGTAGGTCAACCGCTCTTCAGGTTTAATTTTACTTTCGCTCAGAGGTTTAATTCCGGAGCGATCGATGATCATAGCCTGATCTTTGATGTAGAAGGCGACCCCTTTAAGATCAGGGCGCTCATCTTGGATATAACGCCACAAACGCTGTGCTACTTCTAGGGTTGCCATTCCATTTAATGCTGCTCCTCGATCCACGATCGCAACATTGTTTGGATCTGCTCTAAAGAAGTTTTCAATGATGTCATGCTCAAGAATTTCTCGAGGATCATTCCGATCAAAAACCCTGACCTCTCTTGTCTTGGTTTCAAATGTGTGAAGACTTTCCCCAAGGATCCCTGGGCGGGCAATCATATCAGTTCCGACCGGAGTTAGATCCATATCGGGAGTTCCCGTATATGAGAAGAAGGACTCGAACATCATGGCAAAATCTTGTCCATTACTCTCAAGGATCGTTGGGAAGTATTGAATTTGTTGACGAATGAAGTGGCGAACATAAGCAAGGTTGACAGCATCGCTATCTCTTAGCCTTTGAACGTGATCTTCTGTTAGGTTATCTGCTGTTGTTAAAGACAAGACCAATCCAGGACACAGGTGTTGATTAAAAGTTTGCGCTGTTGGGGTATGATCTTTATGGATCCCCATTGACTCAGCCTCTCCCTCTGCTCTTGACTTCATGTAAGGGATCATCGCTTTGACTTGCTCATCTGAAAGGCGATCGTGCAAAATAAGGAGACACGTTTTAATGAAGGTCTCAAAGGGGGATAGAAGGTCTGCTTCATCAACGGTATTAACATTCCCTTCACTCGGCTTCACATATTCAACCCCTGCTTCTCTAGAAGCTGTATGGTAATGCTTGTGCATGATGTTTTCTAAAGAGTGAGGAAGAAGGGTTAAAAGAGCCCCTCTCATAAGACAGATTTCGCTATATCTTGGATGAGAAACAGCGCACCTTGGAACCTCCTCTGATTGCCCACAAAGGTAAGCGGCGATAAGGTCTCGATCTTCTGGAGAAATCTTGAGCCGTTTTGAAGCTGCCAATTTTCGAGCAATAATGGGGGCAATATCCCTTTCAAAAACCTCTTTTTTAAGAATTTTAGCTTCTGGGGTTTTAATGTTTAGCAGGTGAGCCACTTCAGGGGTTGTCATGAGTTGAAGGAGAACCTCTTCTAAACATTCTGCATGCTCTTTTTTAAGGGTCCTCTTTTTTCGAATGGGGAAGTTCAGCTGCTTATCTTCTCGAGTTGCTTCATGCACCTCATCGACATTCCCTTTTCCTTTTTCCCTGATTAGTTTAAGAATTTTTCTCAGCTGCGTAATTTGTTTGTCATGCTCCTCAGGGTTTCGAGCATATTCCCCTTCTAAGTCAGCTCCAACAAGGATGAAAAGGAGTTGAAGGGCTTGAAGGTCCTCTTGAGTCACGTTGATCTGCTCTTTGTTTTCAATACTCCGCTCAAACACCTTGACAAGGCCCCAAAGTTGATCACTTGTCCAATTCCGCTGCCGCCCAATGCTAAAGGCATTGATCTCTTGACCTAGAACATCTTTTCCGTAGTGGGCCATCAAATCAACGCTCGCTTTTTTCACCGCTTTCGGCCACACATTGATCGCAATATGTTGCCCATCAGCTGCTACTTTGCTCGCTGCAGGGGCAACAAAACTACTTTTTCCCTGTCCCATGATAATGACATTGACAAGTCCCTTATTTCCAGAAAGGATCATCTCGTCGAGCTGGTCTGTTGGAATTTTCCATATCCGTCTTCCCGTTTGCACCTCATAGGCAAGCTTTGCTTTCAAAAGGCGCTCATGAGTTCCCGCTTCAAATTGATAGACCCTTTTACGAAGCATCTCTTCAGCAACTGGAATCAGGTTTCCATCAGGAGCTGTTTTGTCAAGCTCAGCAAATAAAAGGTCAAAGCGAGAAGCTGCAACCAAATAACGGAAAACCATTTCCTTAAGTTCAGGAAGATCTTCTTGTTTCATTTCACATCGACTCAACATGATCGAGTCATCTTCATCCAAAAACCATTTCATCACATCGTCAAAGGTGAGAGCTTGGTCTTTCACTTTGGATTTTTCCAGACGGTTTAATGTTCGAGCGGTCTCATCCTCAGCAGTTAGGTGATCTTTTGTGACATAGTTCATGATGGTCCTTTGCTCTTTTTCAAGCATCGTCTTAAACTCTCGTCTAAAACCGGAGAGGACCTCATAAAATTCTTCTGCCGATCGCCCCTCTTTTAGGGTAAGTCTTAATGTATTTCCCCTCGCTCGATTTTGATAATCATCAAGAGTGCGATTAAACTCTTCAAGTCCTGCTCTTAATGTTTCATCATTATGCTCGGCATTAAACAGACCTTGAGGCATAGGAGGAAGGGGAGGCTCTTCAACTCTTTCTACAATGTAGTAATCCTCTAAAAGCTCCTCCATCGCCCGATCCATATTCCCCTCTCTTTGGGTTAGAGTCTGGGCAAGCTCTTCACTTAGTTGACTTGGATCAAGGAGAGCCCCTTGTCTTTGGGCATACGCATCGTAGACTTGCCGTGCTGTTCTAAAAAGGCCCCTTGCAATCCGTTGCTCAACTCCCACATAATTGGGGTAAAGAATGGTTCTTGCAGCAAGATAGGGAACAGCACCGATAAACTGTACACCAAAAAGAGCCCCTTTCTTCAGAGCCCCTTTTGCATTGTCAACCGTCGCAACAGAGCTAAGGAGTTCTACTCCTCCAGCAAGTCGCGCTTTTTGAACTAAATCGTGGATCAGTTTATTGAAATCTTCTACAGGATAGACTCCAGCAGGAGGCTGATTCTGAAGTTTCTTTAGAACGCATTCCATCTCCTCGCGATAAGGATTAAGATGTCTATGGTTTAAAGAATCGACAACCCTTCCAAGCTCGGTGTATCGCTCTTTTAACCCTATAACTCCCTGAGTAATGGCAATCATCTCAACTCGGATTTCATCTGCCGAGATAAAGCTTGCAAACGATGACCCTTTCGAAACTCGATAGAGAAGATCAAAAAACAAGAGATATTCTGTCGGGATATTTCCCCTCATCATATGAAGATTTTCGCGGAACTTCTTTGACTTCCGATCAAAAAGGGCTTCCATCTGCTCATTTCCTATCCACTCAGGGGGGATTTCCCCTTTTGCTAAGCGGTAGTAGCTTAAAAACTCTTTTCGAAGCATCTCAGGTTTGACGATTGAAAGTTCGATAGGAACATCTTCCAAAGAGAAGTTTGGCTCTCTCAAAGCCTCGACATAATTCACATTAGCAGGCTTTGCTAAAGGACTTTTTATCACTTCTTTTGCAAGGGTATTGATCTGACTAAGAGCCCCTTGTCTTTTTGGCTCCGTTAAAAACTGCGTATAAGGATTTGTCCGGTCATACCAAAAAGCTTCACTCATAAAGTTATTGGCAGCAGCTCTCACAACATTATCCTCTCCAAGCTTCATCCGGAGATAGTGAAGGCGTCTAACAAGATTAGGAGCCATTAACCTCTCTGATAAAAAACCAGGACCATAAGAAGCAATGACCCCTTTTTGGTCCTCATCGAAATAAGTAGTCGCATCCCTAACAGCCCCTTCCGTCACACGGGAAAGGTGTTTAAGAATAAAAAGCTCTGTTTCAGGACCTAAATACTCTCTCCCTCCAAATTGCAATCTTTCCAAGTACTTTAAGTAGTGGTATTGAATGGCAAAAGATCGAAGAATTTCCCGACTATGATAGGTTACCTCAGCTGGATCTCCTTTAATGGGGGTTTGAACAAGGACGTTTTCTTCTCGAATACCCGCAAGTCTTAAGGTCAATTCTGTCGCAATAGAGCCCTCTGTTATCGTTGTGTAGAGCATCATTTGGTCGATGATCCTTTTTGCATCTCTTGAAAAAGGCTCCCGTCTTCCTAATGCTTCTAGCTCCTTAACATAGTGCTTTATTTCGTCGATATCTCCATGTGAAAGATGATAAAGGGCTAAATAAGCAACCGCCTCAGGATCTGTTGAAACAAGTTTTCCCTGATCATCAAACCTAAAAGGATAGGTCTTCTCCACTTGCCCTAAAAGTTCCCCTCCCTCTTTGCAAAGAGCATCGATGACTTTATCAATGAGAGGAGACCCTTTCACCTTAGCAACGTTTTGAACAAGAAATTCAGCAAGATGGGTTTGAATAGGACTTGTCTCAAGAATCGCCCTTTCCCCACCACTATCGTTGATTAAATGAAGGGTTTGAGGATAATTTTTTAGACGGGGATCATCTTGACGCCGTTTTAAGTAATACCCCTTTGTCCCCTCATTTTGAGAAAAAGCTTGAAGGTTTCCTTCTTCGTCCTCTTCAATTTTAAAGCTCAGTCCAAGCTTATTTAATCTAAAATAAGTAATAGGATCGCGCTCTAAAGGTGCTGCCCCAGCTACTGGAACTGGGCAAAAAGCTTCTACATTGCGCAAGTTTGTGACCCACTTTAAGAGTCTAAGTCCATGCTTTTTGTCTCTTAGATTAACACTGCGATACCACTCTCCGTCAATTTTCTCTTCCCGAAGGGTGATACTTCCGAAAGGATCTTTTGTAAACCGGGCAACAATCTCTTGATCTCGATAGACATAAACCTTTGAACCGGTGACAAACGTGACATCTTTTTCACGAAACTGATAAGGAGACTGATTCCAATTAAACGTAAGGGCATTAGGATCATAATACTCCCCTTCTTCCCCATCAATTACCCTAAAAATCTGAAAGTTTTGAAAAACATTATTCCACTTGATCGAAAGGTTGAGCTGGGGGTATTCATAGGATCCATTAGGATGGAGAATAGCGGGGCCTAATTCTTCAACATTGAATCGCTCTCTTAATATCTGCTCTCCTTGATCTTTGAGAAAAACAGCTATCTGCCCATTAATGGTTCGAGTGGATAGATCGATCTGAATGCCATCATAGTCAAATGCAGGAAAATGCCCATCCCAATTCCAATCATCTCCAAATTCAATTCCACTATCTTTAAAAAGGGTGGTAATCAAATAGTTACGGTTTTGAAGGATATCAAATGCCTGTCTTACCTCATCTGCCCACCGGTAAGTGACCTCTTGCGCCTGAATCATAATGTCTTGAGTACGAAATGCATGATCAACCTTCCCTTGGTAAAGGGCAAAGCGGGTTACATCCCAGGCGGCAAACGCTTTCTCTTGCTGGGTTAGCTTTCTTGGATCATCATTTTGATGAGACATGGCAAGGGTTGCAAGAGCTAGATAGATCCCACTAATCTTATTATTCGCCCCAAAATTAACCATTTGTAGATGTTCTGGAAGGGCTTGATAAGCGGGAATAATGCGCTCTCGAATCTCTTGAGAAAAATTTGGGAATGCTAAGCGGTAATTTGGATCAATCGATTCAAAATATCCCCTTAGCTCGATTCCAACCTTGCTCATATAAAGAGAGGTTTCTAAATCACCAGTTCTTCTAAAATGCTCAATCGTTTCATGGAAAAACTGTCCCACTTCATGTGCAATATCTGCTCTTTCAATCGCTTGCTTTTCTAAGGCAACGAGATTTTGAGCAAGAAGATCGAATAAAACGCGGAACTCAGGACTTCTAAGACGATCTTTCCTATGGCTAAAGAAACTTAAAGTTCGAATGAGTCTATCTGAATCATACGATTGAATCATTTTTAAAAGGCGCTTTTCTTCTGGAGTAAGGAGGCTATTTTGATCGATTTCAGTCGTATCAATGATCACCGACTGATCGACTCGTTTTTCCTTAAAATCTTCTTCCTTGTAGGTCGACTGCATCCTTCTAGATGCCCCAACAGTATGTTCCGCTGTATAATCGGTTTTCCTACCAATACACCTCTTCTCGATCCTTTTAAGACGCTCCTCTTGTCTGTCAATAATTGCAAGGGAATGGGCCCTCATCCTTCGCGCTTTAAAGGCATTTCCAGTGACTTTATGAAAGGTATCTGTCACATAATTTATCCCTTTTTCAATCGGGTCATGATTGGAAAAGTTTGGAAGGGTATACTCTGGAAGCTCAAACCCTCTACCTAAGGGGTCTGCCCTAAAATGCTCATGATCAAAAGACTCCTCAAAAACAGTCCGCGTTCGAGCTAGTTTATCAACAAGGGAAAGAATATAGAAAGGGCGAGGAACAACCCCTTTGCGCCTATCCATTGCATGCGTCCCTTGTTTAATCACCCCTCTTTTTTCTTGAGGAAGGTCGTGGATAGAGGGGTCTTTAAAAAGGGTGAATTTTTTATCAGCACGTGTCGCATTTTTTGGAACTCCATGAGCCTCCAACCTTTCTAAGATTTCAGGTTTGTCTAAAAGTCCATCATAGTAGGTGGTATCTGAAAGAAGAGACCTAAGGGGATTGACTGTAATCCCACCTTCTCGAAAGTCATGACCATAGGCTTTTGCATAAAGCCAAGTTCCTGTTCCCCTATAGTTAAATAAAGCGTGGCCATACTTCACTTGAATCTCTTCTGCTTCGAGGCGATCTCCTAGCTCAAAATCAAAATAGCGGCATACTTCTCGAAGCTGATTTAAAGAGCGCTCCTTCCCAATTTTAAGCCCTGCAGTTTGAGTAAAATGGAAGAGATCTTCTCCATTGGCAGGATGATCATAGTCATTCAAATAAGCTTCAGGGCACTGCTTTGCTAAATGATCAATAATCGCGTAAAGGGTGTAGAAGCTAATCACTGTCTCTGTGCGATGACGAGGACACTGTTGCCCTTTTGCAGAAACCTCATACAGCTTGCATAAAAGAAGGTGAACGTGCTCTAAGGCCTCCTGGGGATTCTCCATATCCTCCCACATCTCACTTTCACTCTGCATGGGAACGGGAAGATTTCGGATTTGCTCATTGAGATAGATTAAAGGGTAATAGTCAGTCTCTCCAGGAGAGACGGCATCAATTGCACCAATATCATTGATCCATCCATTAATAGCGTCTTGATAATTTTCAGCTGTCACCTCAATAGGGTTAGGACTTGGAACTCCACCCCAAAAAATGGGAGATGTCTCAACACCTATGTCAGGATTGTTCAACTGCTCAAAAACAAAATGAAGGTCGACTTGTCCAGCAATCCCATCGTCATGCTCAACTTCATAAGAAAACTCGCCTCTTCGAAGGAGATCTTGCTGCAAGTTATTTGCAATTTCTCGGATTTCAGCTTTTTTATCTTCTGAAAGGGTCTTCTTAAGGATCTCCTTGAAACCATTTGCACACATCCGATAAAAAAGATAGCTCGTCACATCATTAGCTAAACGATAAATTGCAACGATTGGTTCAAACACATCTTTTGGAAGGGTTTTTGCAAAAAACTGGGGACCCAAAATGGTCAGGGCAAGTCCAAGATAGTAAGTATCACAAGGGAGTCTCCCTTTAATTCCAGGGCAGTACCTATCAATGGTCTGGGCAATCGTTTTAGCGGTGAGTGAAAGTCTATAAATCGAAAAGAGGAGCACGGAGAACTTCACGAAAAACTTTACTAGCTGAAGGACAGAAAGGCGATTCATCTGAAGATCTTGAATCTTTTTCTTCACCGATTCTAAGTCAAACACCTTGTCCCAGCTCATATCCTCTACTCCCTGGAACTCTTTTGTCGGAGCAAGCTCAGGGAGAAGCTCATTGATTGCAGCATCAAAAATCTCTTCCGCCTCATCCCCTGCAGCGGCAAGGAAGGCCTCTTTCACAAGCTCGATATATGCGGAATCAACCCCTGACTTTAAAAGGATCGCTTTAAGGGTCTCTTGCATCGCAGGAGGAACAGCAACCCCTCCCCTATTTTCAGCAAGTCTTTGCTTATCTGCCTGTCCCAGTTTTTGCTCAATTTCCCAAATCGTTGCGTAGATGCTTTTTAACTGATCATCTGTGATCACTTCATCGGTGTGGAGGAAAATTGCTTCTTTCGTCAATTGATCAATCCCTTTTCGGAATTGGTTCCTTAATGCGCGGTCTCTAATAAGATTTTCATGGATTCCCTTCTCTTTCCAGTAATCAACAAAGGATTGAAGAGAGGTATTGAAAGAAATATCGCGATAAAACCTTTTGATATCCCTCTCTTGATGATGAAACAAGTAAAGATGCATAAGGGGAACCATCCCCTTTTTCTCCGCTAAGGCGTGAGGAAAGATTTCACTCACATTAGCAGCATCTCTAGCCTTCCCTAAATACCCTGTCATTCCTAAGACAACATCGTCGATAGAATAAGCTGTTACATTTGTTTCACTACGAGGCCAATATTCATAAGAATAGAGGCGATAAAAGAAGTCATTCGAAAGTTTTTCTTCCTCAATATTTTCAAAAATCAAAGGAATTTGAACCCCAGCCATTCCCCCAACTTGCACTTCAGGAAAATCCTCTGCCCCTGCCCCGTTGGCAAATAACTTAACCGTAAACCTTCCATTTTCATTCTTTGTGATCTCAACCCAAAAAGGATTTTGAGAGCTTGGGATAATTCCTTGCTGCGTTAAGAGGGTGATGCCAGCCCCAGAAGCGTGCTTTGTTACAAGCTCGACATACTCATCTAAACGATCTGAAAAAATCTCACGAATGCTTAAAAGGACCTCACCAACCGCTCTTTCAACCACTTGATTAAGCCCGTCAGCTGCAATGCGATCATAAAGCTTTTCAATATCGGTTTGTCTTCCCTCTTCAGAGCGCCTTCCACACGCAAGTTCACGGGCATCTTCCCTTAAACTCTGCACAATGGCAGCCGTCCAATTCTCTGGAAGTTGATCATTTAACCTTGCCTGCATCCGATCAAAAGATTCATGAATAAAGGCCTCTACATCGGGTGCATTCCCTGCATCATACCCCAACACCTCTCGGATCACCGCATTTTTGATGAGATCTCCAATCGCTCTAGGATCATCAGATGTGAGAAGGGTCCGCATATCATCTGGAAACTCCTGCCCAATCAAAGGGAGACGAGTGATACCACCCACCCCTGTTGGCTTTGATCCAGCCTTTCCCATAAAGAGAATCTGCCCCCCAGCATCTAAATGAGCTACATCGTGGGAAAATCTGTCTGCTGCAACCTGGATCCTCCCATTAATCTGCTCTCCCCGAAGGCCACTAATATCTTGATGAAGATCGTCCCTTCTTGTCTTTCCCTCTCTGAGAAGTGCTGCTACCTCTTGACTCGGAGCTCCTTCAGCCCGAAGCATGATATAATCCAAGATCTCTTCAAGGCTTGCTTCTTGATTCTTTTGCTTTTCCTCAATGATTGCAGAAAAAAGAGCTGGAGAAATCCGCCTATCAACCCTTCCCTCCTGTCTAAGAAGAGACATTTGCTGAAGAAAGGCTTCATTAAACGCCCCTCCATTCTCATCATTTGCAAATGTTGTCTCCCTTAAATGCTCTTTCAAACGGGCGAGAGCTTCAGACTCTTCAAAGGTGCTTTCAGGGAAATACTTCCAGAAAAAACGTTCAAGACGGCGAAAATTAGGGTTTTGAGAAAAGACCCTTTGCCCCCTTGCTTTTTCATAGGTTCCAATAGTCTCCCCTTTTTCCA
>JAGROK010000061.1 GCA_020440285.1 Chlamydiia bacterium
ACCCGGAAAGGGCTCCTTATAGCTGCAGCTTGTCAAATCGGCGCTATGGAGGCGGTGAGTAGACTTCCCGACAAGTATAAATTTTATTCCTCTAATGAAGATCGGACCCTTCGTGGAATCCTTCATGGAAAAGCCATTGAAAATCTTGCTAATGCCCCTTTGGCTCTTCTCATCGGAAATATTGCAGCGCTTTGTCTTAAAAAACGTCCTGATCTCTCTTTTGTAGCAGCTACCCAGATAGCAAGTGTTCATCTTATCGCCGCAGCTCTCTTTTCTCTTCATTCGGCCTTCTCTTCCAGCATAGAGGAGACCTATGAGCACTATAAGACAAATCCTTTGGGATGGTGGGCACTAAACGGCCAGCAGCAAGCAGACCTTGCAAAGCAATTCTGTGATCTTGGTCTGGAACCTGATCTTTTGTGGAAGTTGCAAGATGATTTTCCCATTCAACAGTTTATGCCCCTTCCCAATCTTTACGATCTCTCCATTTTTCAAAAGGAATGGTACCTTAAAATAAGTGATGTTATCCCTAATTTAATCCCAGAAGGTGAGAAGGATGAGCTTACTAGAGCGATATACTACGGAGGAGTCCTTCCCGCTAGGTTTTCTGAAGAGTGGATCGATGAAATCTTAGAAAATAATGACCTTTCTACTTACCTTTATGGCGAAATTGTAAAAAGACCTTACACAACTTTACTCAGAGAAGATGCATATGTCCAAAGCAGAATCAGTGCCAAGCTTTTTATCCCCCTCTTTCAGAATTGGAATCAAAAGTCTTTTGAAGAGCTCAAGTGTGACTCTCTCCTGCTCTTGCGTCGCCTCATTATATCAACCTCTGATGAACTAATGGACTTTAATATCGTGGCTGAGCCCCATGGTCTTGATGTCTGGGACCCTAACGAGCTTAGTAAATATATTGAATTAGCAAAGGGCAATCAAGACCGAACCAATCTTCTTATCTCTTTTGCGCAAAAAAAGAAGGTCCTCTTCCTAAGTGCTGTAACCGATGAGACAAGAGAAGTGGCGACAAAGCTATTTGATCCAACGCCCGTCCCAACAATTGAGGATCTTCATCGAGAATGTCGTGAGGATCAAAACCAGTGTTGGACAACTTGGCCTAATTATGCGATGAACAAAGCCGTCCAGCTATTTATCGATCATAATATGCCAGTAATCAGCTTAGAAAGGGAATCCTCCCCCTTTGGTTTTGAGGGATTATTTCCAACAGCTGATACCATCGAAACGCTTCAAGACAACCAAGTGCGCTGGTACAAAGAGATCCTTGATCATTCAGACCTCCTTTTTATACAACCAGACCAACAAGACGCTATTGAACAAAGATTTGCTGCTTTGAAACCTGAAGAGTTAAAGGGTCCACCTCCAAATGGGAAGAACTGAAATCTGAAACCCATCCACCTTTATTGTCTCTTCTTCATCTTCTGTGAGGATTAACCCCTCTTTTAAGTGGTAAGCACTCATCGCTTCGATAAGTCCATCGATCTCCCGATGTTTCACCTTTTCATCAGAAAGACTCGTCGCCACTTGGATGGCTTGAATAACCTGATTCCCTTCCCTAATAATGAAATCACACTCTTTTTTATCTTTGTGAAAATAGATCTCCTTCCCTTTCATCCTTAGGTGAAGAAACACAATATTTTCTAATAAACGCCCCCTATCTTCACTTACGCGAAACCCAGCTATATAAATAAGGGCTGGATCAATCATATAGCACTTCTTATTGTATTGAATTTGCTTTTTGAGGGAGTGACTATAACGACTTACAAAAAAATAGAGATAACATTGCTCTAGATAATTGCAGTAGTTCGCAATTGTATGAGGACTGCTAATGCCAACAACTTGACCAAGCTTTGTATAACTAAACTCTTTGCCAATATTACTTGCTAAATAGTAGGCCATTTCTCGCAAAGGCTTTTCGTTTTTAATTTTATAGCGCACGATGATATCGCGATAGAGAATCCCTTCAATTAGATCTTTCAAGTACTCAGTTTTTTCAAACTTTACATATTCAGGGATCCCCCCATTTTTTAAGTAATTTGAAAAATGATGGGTTTTGTTGCGTAAATGAATTGCAAGCGGCATGACTCTACCGAGTCTTGGATGTTTAAGCTGCTACCCACCGACCTTTTGGCATTCCTAACCGGGTCATTTTGTTCATCGCTATTGATTTGGCA
>JAGROK010000062.1 GCA_020440285.1 Chlamydiia bacterium
ACGTAACTAAATTATAATCAGCGCTTAAATAATCCATATTAAATCCGTTATTAATAATAAATATTATAACATATATAAAATTAAATGTATATGAATTATAAGCGTCTTGTTGTTAACGTTATGCGACGATGTAAGTGATTCCTTCAGAGAGGCTTTCCTTGCCGAAGTTGATGAGGAGCCCCATTGAGTGGTGGGTGAGCCGCAAATAGGTCGCCAGCTGGGCGCGGTACATGGGGTAGTCCTTCCCTGTCGCTTTGATCTCGATGATGAGGGTATCTTCGACGAGAAGGTCTAAAAAGAGGGGGTCGCGCACCTCCTCTGATTTGTAGAGGACAGAGACGGGGAGCTGCCTTTTGCTCATGATTCCACGAAGCTTGAGTTCATGAGAAAGGGCCGATTCATAGATGGTTTCAAGAAGGCCAGGGCCACCTAGGATGCGATGCACTTCGTGTGCTGCATCGACAACTTCTTGGGCAAGGGTTTCCTGCGACTGTATTAGCTCCATGATATGCCTCGTTTTTAAATAAAAAGTTATAACAACTGCTGCATATTTTCGCAAGGCGGTTAGAGCGTATACCACGGGACTGCTGGGCAGTTTGTTGTAGAGCCAACAATATTATCACCGGCGTAGATGATTTCCCCTTCTTTTCCGCTGTCGAATATATGAAGCCAATGGCGGATGCTTTCTTGGAAGGAAGAGTTGTAGGTTTTAGAGCTTTTGATTTCGATTGGAAAAGAGGTGAGACCTTCATCGATAATTAAATCGATTTCATTACCTAATTTATCTCTCCAAAAATATAGGCGGGGAACTTCTCCAGCGTGATGAAATTGTTTGAAGCATTCGCTTACGATAAATGTTTCAAAAATGGCTCCAATAAGAGGGTGTCCTGCGAGCTCACTTGCGCTTCGAATGCCAAGGAGGTAGCAGAGGAGTCCTGTGTCGACAAAGTAGAGTTTTGGGGTTTTAATGATTCTTTTGGAAAAGTTTTTGTGGTAGGGAGGGAGGATAAAGATAAGGCCGCTCGTTTCGAGGATAGAGATCCATTGTTTGATTGTGGGCTGGGAGACTCCAACATGATTGGACAGGTTGGCGTAGTTTATAAGTTGGCCAGAGAGAGAAGCGCAAAGCTGAAGAAAAGCTTCAAAAGTTCGGATGTTTTGGACATTGATTAGAGAGCGGACATCTCGCTCAACGTAAGTGAGCACATAATTTTCTGCCCACTTTCGGCTGTCTAATTCTCTATCGTGAATGCGGGGATAAAGTCCTTTGTAGAGAAGCTCATGAAGGGTTTTATTGGACACGGGCTCCCGGTTTTTCTGAGGCGTTTTAAAAATATCGGTTGTGCTCAAAGGATCGTATTCGCGAAGTTCTGTATAGTTAAGAGGAAATAGCTTAAATGTTGCAATGCGTCCTGCTAAGCTCTGAGTAATTCCTTCGAAAAGGAGAAATTGGTGAGAACATGTTAAGATATATTGGCCTGGGGTGGGATCTTCATCCACGAGTTCTTGAAGATAAGAAAAAAGATCGGGCACTCTTTGCACTTCGTCGAGGATGAGACGATTTCCATAATCGGCAAAAAAACCGCGAGGATCTTCTGTCGCATGATTTCTGTGGTCAATGCTCTCGAGAGAGAGATAGCGGTGATCGGGAAAGAGCTTTTTTGCAAGGGTTGTTTTTCCGCTTTGTCTTGGACCAACAAGGCCAATAATGGGGTATTCTTTTGAGAAGCGGAGAATATGCTTGCTAAGGTATCGTTTCTTCATATGGACAAATGTAAAGTCTGACTTTAGATTTGTCCAGCATTAATTTAACTCGTTTACGTTTAATAGTTTGCATTTACAAGAAAAAACAAAGAGTGCGAAAAAGAGGGGTTGCCCTTTGAAAGGAGAAGGTTGAAACGAAAAGAGTGGCTGAGATCGGCGATATTTTATCTAATTCATTTACAATAAGATGCGATTTTTCGAATACAAAGGGTGCGAAAAAGAGGGTTTTACCCTTTGAAAGGAGAAGGTTGAAGCGAAAAGAGTGGCTGAGATCGGCGATGATTTTGAGGGAGATTTTTTGATTTGCGACGAAGGGAAGGGCCAAGGGCCCTTTTCAAGGAGAAAAGTGAAAAAGATCCCCAAAAGGGCGCCGAGATCAGCCGCTCCTTTCGCAGAAACCTTCTCCAAAAAAAAAGGCCGGAGATGGCTCCTGGCATCAAGCTGATTCCTTAAGGCTGCTACATTCCTGTCCTGACCTGGTTCGGATGGCTTCATTCCATGAGTTCCCCGGCAATGCCCATTCTATCTTATTTAAAGAATTTTGACCATAGGTAGGGGGTTAATGGTTTGGAAAACGACCATGAAACGCTTGATTTATGTTTACTTTTCGACCATAATCGGCGTCAAGAAGGTTTGGAAAAC
>JAGROK010000014.1 GCA_020440285.1 Chlamydiia bacterium
GTTAGGTCTGCTAATTGAAAAGCCTCTTTAAATGCGTCAAAGTGATCTCGCGTTCTTGTGTAGCGATGAGGTTGAAAAAGGGCAATGAGCCTCCTATTCCCAATCCCTTTTTTAAGGCTTTCTAGAAGCACTTTGATTTCAGTCGGATGATGGGCATAGTCATCATAAATCGAGGTCCCTTCAAATTCCCCGATTTTTTCCTGTCTTCGCTTGACCCCTTTATAGGTTTTAAAGGCTTTTCGGATAACGCTCTCTTTTATTCCAAGCTTTAAGGCAAGGCCAAAAACAGCTAAAGCATTGAGGGCAAGCATGTCCCCCATTAAGGGAACTTCTACCTCTTCATACCTCACTCCTTCAAAGGATGCTGAAAAAGAGGTAATATTCCCTTCTTGATTAACAGAAAGAAGTTTTAACTCCCCCTCTCTTCCGTAGGAATACCCCTTCGGGGAAAGTTTTGACAGGAGTGGATCGTCACTGCACCAAAAGAAAAGCTCGGGGTTTTTAATTTTTGAAATAAAAGCATTAAACCCTTCGATAAGCCTCTCTTCGGTTTTCCAATAATCAAGATGTTCTTTCTCGATATTTGTGACGATCCCCCCCTCACCTGAATAGTTCAAAAAGCTCCCATCACTTTCATCAGCCTCTAAAACAAAAAGCTCGTTTTCACTATACCCTCCATTCTTCTCAAGATTTTTAAGAATGCCTCCAACAGCATATGTTGGATCTTTCCCAGAAAAAACGAGGGTCCACGCCAGAAGGGCGGAGGTAGAGGTCTTCCCATGAGTTCCCGTCACAAGAAGCCCTTTTTTATCTTTAAGTAAAACATCGATGAGTTCAGAGCGATGCAAAAGGGGAAGAGAAGACTTTTCTGCTTCCAGAAAAAGGGGGTGATCTCTCTGAATCGCAGAGCTATAGACAATCGTCCCCTCTAAGGGAAGGGAATCATGAATCTTAACCCCTCTCTTTTCAAGGTCTGATGCCCCTCTTAAATCTGAACCAGATACCTCTTCCCCTTTTTCAATGAGAATTGATGCTAAAGCGCTCATCCCAATTCCCCCAATTCCTAAAAAATGAAATGGACTTTTCATAGCGAGTTTAACACAACTGAGCAAAGGTCTTGTTTGTTTTCTTTTTCTTTGTAAGAGTAGAGGTTCTTCCTCATTTCTTTCAGCTTTTCTCCAGAGTTCCCAATAAGATCTAAGATATGTCCAGCAAGGGTGTCCCCATGCATCTCTTTTTCATCTAAAGAAAGAGCCCCCTGAACCTTATCAGAAACAAAGATTGCATTTTTCATTTGATGATTTTCACTCCCATAGGGATAGGGAATTAAAATGCTTGGAATACAAAATTCAATCAACTCCGCAAGGGTAGCTGCTCCCGAGCGAGAAATATTTAAATCGGCAGCAGTCCACGCATACTCCATTTTATCTTCAAATCCTTTAACACACGCCCTTGTCGCAAGTTTTTCATAAAAGTCTTTAAGTCTTTCTGCTCGCTTTTCATCTCCTACAATATGAATAACTTGAAAATCAATCCCTTGAGATACAAGGAGTTGCACTGCACCGCAAAAGAAACGGTTGATCGACTGAGCTCCTTGCGATCCACCAAAAACAAGAATCGTTAAAGTCTCGGAATCCAAGTTAAAATAGCTTCTAGCTTCCTTCCGCGTTACCTCCCTTTTTTTGATTAAAGGCATCTGAACGCAAACACTCTCCCCATGGAGATATTTAGAAGCATGGGAAAACTGAATCGCTGACATCTTTGCCCATTTAGAGCAAAAGCGGTTGACCTTTCCTGGCAGGGCATTACTCTCAAAGATGATAATGGGAATCCCTTTCAACTTTGCTGCAAAAAGGGCTGGAAAGGTATGAAAACTTCCAAAGCCCACAATTGCATGAGGGGCTTTCTTTGAAAAGAATTTCAAACAGCGAAAAACCCCCTGAGAAATATGTAAAAGAGCCTTCAAGATTTTCAGGGGATTTTTTTTAAAAGGGGTTCCACTCCGAATGTCCAAAAAGGGAAAAAGGTCTTTTTTAAAGTAATCATTGTCTTTAAGTCCTGCGCCAACAAAAGTGATCTGGGCTTTCGGAAGCTTTTGTGCAAGCTCTAAAGCAA
The DNA here is from genome assembly GCA_020440285.1 of Chlamydiia bacterium. Classification (GTDB taxonomy): domain Bacteria; phylum Chlamydiota; class Chlamydiia; order Chlamydiales; family Simkaniaceae; genus Neptunichlamydia. The sequence continues at coordinate 2,116 of JAGROK010000014.1, forward strand.
GTGCCTGAGCCGGGAAAATATGTCCCCCCGTTCCCCCTGCAGCAATCATAATACTTAAGCGATGTTCAGCTTTTTCCAATAAGGATCCTTTTTCTTATGAACGCTCATAATTAGAGCAATTGCCATACAATTTGCAAGTAGTGACGACCCACCCTGACTAAAAAAGGGAAGGTTCGTCCCCTTACTCGGGAGAAGTCCTGAGACAACGCCTAAGTTTAAAAACGCCTGGAACGATATCAAAAAAGTGATCACACTTGCAACGTAAAAACCAGCTCTTGATTCTCCCTTCATAGCAATATGAAAGCCACTATACGCGATAAAGAGATAAAGGAGGACTAAAAACAGTACCCCCACAAATCCAAACTCCTCAGCATAGATCGCCGCAATATAATCACTTCTCGCTTCAGGAAGATAGTTGAGCTTCTGCAAACTTTCACCAATCCCTCGCCCAAAAAGTTCCCCTGATCCTGCAGCAATTTTAGCCTGATAAGGTTGATGCCCTTTTCCAAGCAAGTCGGTTTCAGGATGGAGGTAAACATGAATGCGGTGTTTAACGTGGGGCATTTGAAATGCTGCAAGAGCACCTAAGGCTGTCAGAAAAAGAACGGGAAGGAGCCAATAGACCCACTTGATACGGCAAAGGAAAAAAAGGGCCATAAGGACCGACATAATGATCGCTACCGTTCCATTATCCGGCTCAATCAAAATCAACAAAAGAGGGAGGGCGAAAAGGAGGATTATCTTATAAAACCTTTTCCAGTTCATCTCTGGGTTTTTTAGAAAAAGATGAATAAAATAAAGGGGAGCTACCACTTTCATAAACTCTGATGGTTGAAAAGAAATCGGACCAAGATAAATCCACCGATGGGCACCATTGATTGACTTTCCTATCCCCGGAACAAAAACTAAAGCCAAACAAATTGTTAAAGCATAAAAGAGGAAAGGGGCAGAATTAAGGAGCTTTTGGTATCCAAAGAAAAAAGTAAGAAGGGCTAAAATGATTCCTAAACATCCGTAAATAAGCTGCTTAATCAAGGCATGGTGGGTGCTTACATTTAAACTACGATCGATAACCTCAGCAGATGTCGTATCAAACACCATCAAAATGCCAATTGCAAAGAGAATTACAGTAAATGATAAGAGGAAATAAACACTTTTCATTTAATTTTCAAACGATCACCAGGTCTTAACCGTTTTGCTTTCTCCTCATCCATGTTGTTAAGCTTTAACAGCTCTTCAACACCCATTCCATTTTTCTGCGCAATCGTCCAAGGGTTATCTCCCCCTTTAACAATGTAATACTTTCCCTCTTCCTTCTTTGGGAGAGCCTCTTTTTTGGGAGCTTTTTTCTCAGGGAGCTTAAGCTCTTGGCCAATCTGAAGACGGGAATTGCTCAGGGCATTGAGCTTCATGATTTCATCGACGCTCACCCCATGACTTCGTGCGATTTTCTCTAAGACATCTCCCTTTTCAACTGTCACAACCCGAAGAGGGCTTTGCACAGAAACCTTTGGTTCTTCCTTAGCCGTTGGAGTCAAGATTGGAGGGGGAAGGGGAGCTTCCACTTTCTCTTCCACTTTTGCTTTAGCCGTATACTGACTAATGACTTGATCGATTTGATCCCCTCCACTTTTAAGTGGTGGTGGCGGAGCTTGAGCAATCTCTACTTGCTCTACAGCCACTTTCGGATGGATGACAAGATCGGTCCCCTGCTCTTTCTTAAGAGAGCTGACAAAGAGGGTCACTAAAAGCCCCGCATTGATAATAACAGCTACAATAATAATGTCTCTTCGATTCATCCTATCTCTTTAAACCTCTTATATACTCTTTAAACATGTCTCCCCTCTCCTCAAAGTTCTTAAACTGGTCAAAACTTGCGCACCCTGGAGATAAAAGGACCGTTTCTCCAGAAAGTGCCTCTCTCTTTGCCCTTATAACAGCCTCATTAAGGGTTTTGCAATCCGTTGTTGGAATCACATCTCCAAGCTCTTCCTTGATCTGAAGCGCCGTCTCTCCAATGGCAAAGATCCTCTTCACTTTCCCAGGAAAAAACTCTTTCCATTTACAAAATGCACTTCCTTTGCCTTTTCCACCTGCAATCAAAAGGATCGGTTCTTTAACTTGCTTCACGCCATATATAACCGATTCAACATTCGTCCCTTTACTATCGTTAATAAAGGTCACCCCTTCTATCACTTCTACAAGCTCCATTCTATGAGAGGGTCTCTTAAAAGTTTTTAAAGCGGTATTAAACTCCTCCTCTGAAACTGCAAAGGTTTTACAAACCTGCCAAGCATAAAAAACGCTTTCTAAGCCAACTAATTGCCAGTATCTCTCGTTCCCCGTTAGTTGTAAATAGGAATCCATCCCCTCAATCCACCTTCCCTCTTTCTTGACCAAATCTTTTAAATGAAGCTTGACCTCCCGGTAAGCTTCAAAAGAAGGGTATCGATCTAAGTGGTCAGGGGTGATGTTTGTCACAAGAGCTACATCAAACGCAATCGTTTTAAGGGTCTCTAATTGATAGGAGCTAAGCTCAACAACAAGAACTTCCTCCTCATTTGGGTTGCACGCATATTCCGCTAAACTCACCCCTACATTCCCAACTGCCCTTGCAGGAATTCCCACCTCTTTTAATACATGCGTGACAAGAGATGTTAATGTTGTCTTCCCATTAGTCCCAGTAATCCCAACCATCTTGTTGCGAAGCTCTTGAATCGCAAGCTCTGCCTCCCCAATGACATTTCCCACCGCTTGAGGATGATTCCGAGAGATCCCCGATGACAAAACGACAAGATCCGCTTCGATCTTCTCCCCTTCAGGGTAGACCTTAACCCCCTCCATTTGCTGAGGGGTCCGATCAATCGCAATAACCTCATACCCTTTCTTGAGCAGAAGCTTTGCAGCTCCCCTTCCACTCACCCCAAGGCCAATAACCAACGCGCGCATGGGAACCTATCTTGTTGTTAGAGATCTTAGAGTTTTGAAGTATTTTTTTTCAGAATTTTTGATCTCTTTGCACCACATACATTGTAATGTAGAGTAAAAAGAAATCAAGAATTCTGGGAAGAAAGACTCAAAAAAATAAGATTTATAATAACGAGATAGGTTCATAAAGACATCCTTTTATTGAAACTTGATTGTGGCAAGGCCAAAAAGGGCCAAAATTAAACCAACAATCCAAAAACGGATTACAACTTTGGGCTCTATCCACCCTTTAAATTCAAAGTGGTGATGGAGAGGGGCGCACCGAAAGATCCTTTTTTTATTTCGATAACGATAACTTAAGACCTGCAAGATGACCGACAATGCTTCGATAACAAAAATACCTCCTACTAGGGCAAGCAAAAACTCTCGCCGCATTAAGACAGCTGCTGTTCCTAAAATTCCTCCCAAAGCAAGCGACCCTGTATCCCCCATAAAAACCTGCGCCGGATACCCATTATACCATAAAAACCCTAAGCAAGCCCCTGCCATAGCGCAGAGATAGATGGCAATTTCTCCACTCCCTTCGATATAAGGGATATTGAGATAGCGGGCCATTTCGATGTTGTTTGAGAGAAAAGCAAAAATAGCCAAAACCGCCGCTACCATTAAGAGACATCCAGAAGCAAGACCATCCAAACCATCCGTAAGATTCACCCCATTCGAAGTCCCTGTTACAACAACAATTGTGATTAAAAAAGCTAAAATTAAACCAGCACCACCTAAAGCAAAAAGGGCTCCTTTCTTAAAAGGAAAGAAGTATTGACCATACATTGCCTGCATATCAAAAAGCTCCCTTCCAAACTTCATATGGGGAGGAGAAAACCACTTTCCAAAGTGGATCCCTTCAGCAAAAGAGGGGCAAAGAAGATATAACCCTAAAAGAGCTGCGAAAAAAAGCTGCAAGGAAAACTTTTTTCGCGCTGATAGCCCCTTCGAATTTTTATGCTTCATTTTCAAGTAGTCATCCATTCCCCCTAAAAAACCAAGCCATAACGTTACGATCATGAGAATCAACGTAAATGAACTTCTCAAATCCATCCACAGCAAAAGGGCAAGAAGCATCGCCACTAAAATTAAAATCCCCCCCATCGTTGGGGTCTGTTTTTTCTTCTGGTGAAGCTCAGCAAGCATCGGGCAATCCTCAACCCGTATCGACTGCCCTGTTTTTAAAACATAAAGCTTATTGATGAAGTAAGGGCCTAAGAAAATGGTAAAAAAAAGGGTTGTGATCGCTGCCATAATCATTCGGGTTGACGAATATAAAAAAACGGCAGGAATTTTTAAAATTCCCGATTGCGATAAAAACTGCAAAAACAGATAGATCACTCTAAAACTCCTCTAACACTGTCCAAAGTTTAAAAGAATTTGCTCCCTTGATTAACACCACATCTCCCTTTTCTGCGATCTCCTTTAGTCGTTTAACAGCACTTCCCTTTTCTTTAAAGTACTCAACAGTTTTTCCCTCTTTTTCGAAAATTTCGACCATAGGAAGGCACTCTTTTCCAATACAAATCAAATGATCGAGAACACCGAGAGCTTGTTTCGCAACATCTCGATGACTCTCCTCCTCAAAACGACCCAGCTCCCTCATCGCTCCAAGAAAACCCACCCTCCTTTTTCCCTTAGGGAGTGCAGAAAGGGCCGCTTTTACCCCTTCTGGAGAGGCGTTATAAGAATCATCAATAAAGAGAATCCCATTTTTCTTAACTTTCTCAAATCTATGAGAATAGGGCTTAAGTTTTTTTGCTCCTGCTTCGATCTCTTCCTGTGTCATCCCCAAATGAAACGCAACACTTGCCGCCGCTAAATAATTCTCCTGCAAATGGTGTTCTTCAAAAGGAGATGGTAACCCCTTTAGAGTGATGTCTGCGCGAGGATCACTTAAATGAAACCATGTTTTTGTAAGGTCTAAGGCTCGAACCGATGAAAACCGCTCCGTCTCTAAATGGAAAAATCCACGCTCCATCCTCTTCGATTTAAAAAGTTCACACTTTGCCTCTGCAATCTCTTCAAGGGACTCAAAAAAAGCGGCGTGAGCAAGGGTGATTTTCGTGAGCACCCCTAAGTGAGGCTCTGCAATCTCCACAAGTCTTGTCAATTCCCCTTTTTCACTCATTCCCATCTCCAACACAAAAATCTCCTCTTGCCCCTCCCAATTGAGAACCGTTGTGGGAAGGCTGACTTGTGAATTCATACTCCCAAAACTCTTCGCAACCCGAAATTTTTCACTCAAAATCCCTGCAAGAAACTCCTTAGTCATCGTCTTTCCAACCGACCCTGTAACCCCAATCACTAGTGGACTTTTTTCCTGAAACACCTCTCTAGCTAGATCTTGAAGCGCTTTTCTTACATCAGGAACCTTAATGAGCTGCAATCCATGACTCTCCCCATTATAACTTGCAGAAACAACCGCCCCAATCCCCCCTTTTTCCGCAACCTCTTTTAAAAAAAGGTGGCCATCTACTTTTTCCCCTTCGAGGGCAAAAAAAAGAGAGCCTTGTTTCACCTCTCGACTATCATAAGTGGCATGAAAAACAACATCACTCCGGTGAAGTTTCTTTCCAAAAAATGTTCCAATGTCTTTAAGTTTCTTTCGCATATGGACTATACCTAAATAACGCGAATTCGGGATTAAACCTCTATGATAACACCTATCTTTTTGCGATCTATTTAGGAAAAACTGCTCGAAGATAGCGCTTCGACTATCTTCTTCGCAGGTTTTTCTAAAAATCTCATCAAAAATCTAAGCGTTCTCATAGAGGTTTAATCCCGAATTCACGTTAAATAACTTCTTAAACCCCTGAGTGCGACCTATTTTTCCCTTTAGGGCTGCATAAATAGGTGAGATTTTTTTCATCGAAATGATGGGCAGCTCCGCAAGAGCTGTCCGAGTTTCGAAGTAAAAAAGATTGCCTGTTTAGGTAGATGATAAAGGGAAAAATAGGTCGCACTCAGGGTTAAAGTTATTTCGGCACAAAGGTATCGCATCTTTGTCAAA
>JAGROK010000063.1 GCA_020440285.1 Chlamydiia bacterium
CTTTCGAAAGGATTTGATCGCTATCATTATATTCTGTCTTATGTTTCGTCATCAACAGTCGTTAAGCATAAGAATGTCAGGATATTGATGGAAAATGGAATTACAATTTTTAGAAACGGTTCAAATGGAGGTCCTAGCCGTTCAATCAATGACTTGGTCTTGCGGTGCTTAAACTGCTCTTCTCAAGTTTGCAAGCCTTTAAAGGACTAACCATACCTTTTATCCAATGCCCCTTAAGCGTTCTTTTCTGGAGCTAAGGAGCATCTCTTAAACCCCAAAGAGCCTTCTTTGGGGTTTTGCTTAATTGCTTAAATTGATTCGAATAAGTTGAGGGCCTAGCCTTCTGTAGGGTTCTTTGAAAAACCGAAGGGTAAAAATGACTCCAATTACTAGTGTATTGAGAGAGTCAATTAGAAAGAATTTCGCAGGAGACCATCCGAGGTACCCAATTCCAATAAATGTTGGAATCCACTGCGTGATCCACATAAAAGATAGGCTGAAAGCATAGAAGACGGTATCTCGTGAGGCGGTCATCATACTCACTCCAATCCGATTGACTCCGGTTGCAACGAGAGCAAGCCAGATCCAGGAGCAACATTCCATTAAAATAAGACGTGAAGTTTCGTTGATTTGATTGTCACTCAAGTAGTTAATGATAGTATCCTTCATCAAAAGAAGAGGGATAGCAAGAATGGTCGATGTGATAAGAACAAAACAAGAGGCGGTCCGAAGGCTTTTTTTTAAACTACTCGATGCATTTTGTCCGAGAGAGTGGGAGATAGTTGTTGTAAGAGCTTGCCCCATCCCATCGCTGATAAAGGTTAGGGAAGTAAAGAGCATGATACCAAAGGAGAAAGCCAGCACATAATCTCCCCCTTTTTCGAGAAGGGTGCGGGAAGCTGCTGTCCATGCCCCAATTGCCATGATTCGTCCAAGAGCCCTAGGAAGTCCTGTTTTTAATCCTTCCCAAAAAAGCTTGGGGTTGAAACTTCTCTTATCTGTTCGATACTGAAGGATGTGTTTTTTTTGGATAAAGAAGAAGTAAAGAAGAAGGCAGTAAGTTCCTTCAGAGATAACGGTTGCGATTGCAGCTCCTTTTACACCCATCGGAGAGATCCAGTCTCTAACCCCAAAAATAAGGAGGTAATCTAAGAAGAAGTTCATGAAGAGGGTCATACAACTAGAGAAAAAGACGAGTCGCAATTTTCCTCGACCCGTATAAAAAGAGGCGAGTGTAGCTCCTAAGGGATAAAGGAAGTTAGCTGCAGCAAGAATGCGAAAGTAGTGAAGGGCTTCTTTTTCAACTTCTGTCCCCTTTAAATACATTTCACTTAAAAAGCTTAGTGGGTAGGTAAACGCCATAGATAAAAAAGAGAAGAAAATCATTTGCCAAATGAATGGACCAATTTTCTTTTCTTGTTTGGCCCCCTTATAGTGTCCCACAAAGGCTTGAGAGACAAGGGCAATCATAATGAGGCTGAGTTGGAAGTTCCAACAAAGGCTTATTGCGGCAGTTGCTGCATTCTGCGCATCTTGAGAGTAGAGTTTGAGAAGAAAGCGATCGATGAAGCTGAGAAGACAAGGGATAGAGGCTGTTAGAATAAAGGGAAGGGCAAGGGCAGCTAGTTCACGCAAACTTGCAGTTGGATATCTTGTTAGTTGATCAGGAGTTTTTCTTTTCGATCTGAAAAAGCCCATATAAATCCGTATGAAAGAAATTTTTTTTAAAAATTCAGCTTAAACGATTGATCGAAACTTAGCAGTATTGTAAATTTATCGCGAGGTTTTTCTAATTTTTTTTTAAAACTTTATGATTAAGTTGAAGTTAACGTTTTTCATTATTATAGGACTTGTCTTTTTAGGAGGGTGTGGAGCAAACCCTTCTCGAACCAAGGCTAAACATCTCAGGCTTTGTGTAGATCATCCTATCAAAACACTAGATCCTCATATTGGAACGGCAAGCCCTTCTATACATGTGATTAAAATGCTCTATGAAGGGTTAATGGTTAGGATGGTTGATGGGGAGCTTAAAAAGGGAGTTGCTGAAGACTATACAATTTCTGAAGATAAGAAGACTTACACATTTTTTCTGAGGAAATCAAGATGGTCAAATGGGGAAGCTGTTACAGCATATGATTTTGAAAGTGCCTGGAAAAAAGCGATAGGTGCTCCTTATTACGGGGCAATGTTTTTTAATTCGATTAAAAATGCTGCCCTTTTTAAAGAGGGGAAGGTGTCTAGTGAGCAGCTAGGAGTACGGGCAATTGATGACTATATTCTTGAGGTGGAATTAGAACATCCGATCCCTTATTTTCTTGAATTGACAGCATGTGTGAATTTTTCTCCCGTCTATACGAAAGAAAAGGGGGTGACAAATGGCCCTTTTATCTTAAAAAAATGGGATTTTGGGAGATCGCTTCTCCTTCTTAAAAACGATGAGTATTGGGATGCTAATAGCATCCAAATACCAGGGGTTCACATTAAGGTTGTTCCCGATCAAGCGACTCGACATGATCTATTTGAAAAGGGAAAAATTGATTGGATAGGTGACCCACTATCTCCCTTAAATCCTGATGCAATAGAATCTTGTCACCTAGAAGACCATGTTGTTTCTAGTCCTTTAAATGGGATAAACTGGCTTGTCTTAAATACGAAAAGGTTTCCATTTAACAACAAGAATTTACGAAAAGCTCTATCCTATGCAATCTCAAGAAGGGATATCACGAAGTATTTGCTTACAGGGAGTAAACACCCTGCTATGAGGCTTATTCGTCAAGGAGAGAATCATTATTTTCAGGATGGTGATTTAGAAAATGCCCAACTTCTTTTTAACTCTGCACTCAAGGAGTTAGGGCTTACTCGGGAAACGTTTCCTGAAATTGTCATTAGCTATTGCCCTGTTTTTTATCAGCCTTGTCTTGTACATATGATTCAAAGTCAATGGGAAAGTGCTTTTGGAGTACGAATAAAACTTGATCCTGTTGATCAGGGGCTTCTTTATAACCAAATGGCAAAGGGAAGCTTTCAGATTGGAAGTATGTTTTGGCTCTCTATTATTCAAGACCCTGTTTACATTTTAGACTATTTTCGCTCGAAAGGGATTCATAGCAATGTGTCGAGATGGACTTGCCCATTTTACAAAGAGTTAATGAGCCAGGTTGACGAAGAAAGTGATTTGACACTCAGAGCAAAATTACTTGAACAAGCAGAGGCTCATGTGATTGATGAAATGCCTGTGATTCCAATCTGTTTTGGATCTGCCCTTTACCTTAAACAAAAAAACCTTGAAAATGTTAACGTTTCGCCATTTATGGAACTTGATATCAAAAATACAACCCTCAAAGAAGAATGAAGAAAATCCTTTTAATTTTATTTCTTATCCCTGTTCTCTTCTCGTGCCATAAAAAAAAGGAAAAAGGCTACACAGACCGTTTTGTAAATCTTGCATTTGATAGTTCTGTCCGTTCATTAGATCCAAGGATTTCTAACGACTATCCTTCTGTTCATTTGATTAACATGCTCTATGAAGGTCTCATGCGATTAGGACCTAATGGAGAGATTCTTCCAGGAGTTGCTGAGTCAGTTGATATTTCTGAGGATCAATGCAGCTATCTATTTCATCTAAGGGATTCAAAGTGGTCTAATGGAGACCCAGTGACTGCCTATGATTTTGAGTATGCATGGAAGAAATCGGTCGATCCTGCAACTGCAAAGAATGGAGCCTTTACTTTTTATGCGATCAAAAATGTAGAAGCGTGTCTTCACAAAGAGGTTTCTATAGAGGAAGTAGGAATCCGCGCCCTTGATAGCAAAACGTTTGAGGTGACATTAGAGCATCCGGCTCCCTATTTTTTATCTCTGTGTACATGTGGAACGTATTCCCCCGTTCATAAACAGCTTAGCCAAGATTCATTTTCTCAGACAGGCCCTTTCAATGGACCCTTTGTTTTAAAGAGTTGGAGAAAGAATGTAGAGCTCTGTATTGAGAAAAATCCGAGCTATTGGGATGCCGGTGCAGTGGCCCTCCCAGGAATCCGTATATATATTATCCAAGATAATCACACGCAGCTATGCATGTTTGAGAAAAATGAACTCGATTGGATGGGACAACCTTTCACCCCGTTCCCACTTGATTGCTTAGGTGATTCTCAGATCACTTCTCAGATTGAGTATATCGATGTTTATGGCCTTGTGTGGTATTTTGTAAACACTCAAAAGCCCCCCTTTAGCAATAAGAACTTTAGGAAAGCGGTAGCCTATGCTTTAGATCGCAGTGCCATTACGGAACATATCCTTCAGTTTGGAGAAGAGCCTGCTATGGGAATTCTGAATCAGGAGCTTTCTGTTCAAAATAAGCCCTATTTTGAAGATGGTAATATAGCTCTTGCTAAAGAGTATTTTTCAAAAGCCTTAGAAGAGTTGGCCTTAACTGAAGAAGACCTTTCCTTTGTGTTAAGTCACTTTTCTGGGACAACAACCTCTCGAATCGCTCAGGCAGTTCAGGGGCAACTCAGGCAAACTCTTGGATTGAAAGTTGAGGTTCACCAAACTGATTGGCCCGTCCTTTTTAATCAGTTAACAAAAGGGGATTTCGAGATCGGGCAAGTAACGTGGAGCTCTTGGCTAAGAGATCCGATCTACATGCTTGATACATTTCGGAGTCAGAATTTGGCAACAAATATGAGCCGCTGGGAGCATCCGAGATATCAAGAGCTCCTCTCTCTTTCAGATCATGAAACCAATCCAGTAAAGCGTAAAGAGTATCTTCGTCAGGCGGAAGAACTTCTCATGGAGGAAATGCCTGTCATCCCCCTTTGCTATGTTAAGCTTCAATACTTGCGCAACCCACGCCTTAAAGGGGTCTATGTATCTCCTCTTAAAGAGGTTGATTTTCGTTATGCTTATTTTGAATAGATTTGTAAGGATAGAAAATGAAAAAATTAGGACTTATTTTATGTGTTATAGCTTTAACCTTTTCCTGTAGTAGCAAGAAGGAAAAAGGGAGGAGCAATGTTGTTAATCTTGCAATTACGGCTCCTGTTCGTTCGTTAGATCCAAGGGTTTCTAATGAATACCCTTCTGTGCATGTGATTAACATGCTTTTTGAAGGGCTGATGCGCCTTGGCCCAAATGGAGAGGTCATTCCAGGAGCTGCTCAGTCTGTTGATATTTCTGAAGATCAATGCACTTACCTATTCCATTTAAGGGATTCGAAGTGGTCTAATGGTGATCCTGTAACGGCCTATGACTTTGAGTATGCATGGAAAAAATCAGTCGATCCTACAACTGCAAGGAATGGAGCTTTTACTTTTTATACAGTAAAGAATGTGGAGGCCTGTCTGCAAAAAAAGGTTTCTGTGGAAGAGGTAGGGATCCATGCCCTTGATGCCAAAACCTTAGAGGTTACACTAGAGCATCCAGCCCCTTATTTTCTCTCCCTTTGTACTTGTTCAACTTATTCACCGATTCATAAGGAATTTGATCTTGAAAACCCTAATTGGGGAAATAGTATGGATCCGGGTTTTGTTGGAAACGGTCCTTTTATTTTGAAGCGCTGGAAAAAGGATTTTGAGATTTGTCTAGAGAAAAATCCCAATTATTGGGAGGCTGACATCGTCAATCTTTCAGGAATCCACCTTCAAGTTGTTCCTGATATCAATACACAATATTGCATGTTTGAAAAGAAGGAACTAGATTGGGTTGGCCTTCCTTTTAACGTTCTTCCCGTTGATGTTTTGATAGGGAATAAAGAGATTGTGGGTTTCGAATGCATTGATGCTTATGGTCTTTTTTGGCTTTTTATGAATACAGAAAAGCCCCCTTTCAATAATAAGAATTTTCGAAAAGCTCTTGCTTATGCATTAAATAGGAAAGATATTGCAGAACATGTTTTTCAACTCGGAGAAGAGCCTGCTATGGGGATTCTGAGTAAGGGACTCCATGTTCAAGAAGGGCCCTATTTTGAAGATGGGAATATTCCTCTTGCTAAAGAGTATCTTTCAAAAGCTTTAGAAGAGATGAATCTAAAAGCAGAAGATTTAAAGACCATTGTTTTAAGTCAACGTTCTTGTTTATTCACAGCAAGGGTCCTCCAAGTAGTTCAAGAGCAGCTGAGAAAGGGGCTAAATCTTAACGTTCAAATTGAGCAGTCTGATTGGCCTGTCCATTTTAATCGTTTGACCAAAGGGGACTATGAATTTGGTGAAGTGACTTGGACTTCCTGGCTTCGAGATCCTATTTATATGTTGGACACATTTCGGAATCGCAACCTGGCAATTAATATGAGCCGTTGGGAACATCCCCGTTATCAAGAGCTTCTCTCTCTTTCAGATTATGAGACCGATCCGGAAAAAAGGAAGGAATACCTCCGTCAAGCAGAGGAATTTCTTATGGAGGAGATGCCAGTGATTCCTGTTTGTTTTAGTAAGCTTTATTACTTGCGCAATCCTCACCTTAAAGGGGTTTATGCGTCACCTCTTAAGGAAATTGATTTCCGCTATGCTTACTTTGATGAAGGACAAGCTGAGTAACCAAGGAAATGGAGAAGAGGGGTTGCAACGTCCCTCTTCACCCCTTTATAGGGGTAGGCGTGAATGAAAAGAACGGGGTTGTGGTTGAGCTCGATAATTGTGTGGTTCTTTGGTGTGGGCTTGTCTTTAGGATGGGTAAGAAGGATATCTGCTCCACAGATGTTTGCGCCGATAGCTTTTGCAGCCTCTATTGCAATTTGTTTATAGCCAGGGTGGACATAATCGGTCATATCGATAGCATCTCCACCAGTTGAAACATTGGAATTATATCGAAGGGTCACCCTTCTCCCTTTTTTGATGATGCTTTTTGGTGTGAGGCGGAGTGATTTAAGACGTTTTTTTTCCTCTGCGGCGAGGTGGAGATAGGTTTTGGGATCTCTGTAATAGTCAGGGTCATGATTTTTAGCGTGGACAAGTTCTTCAATGGTGGATTTTCCATCGCCAATAATATTTGCAGGAATCCGTTTTGCAATCCCGATGCACTTTCCATCGATGATAAGAAAACGAAATTCTTTTCCAGGGCAAAACTCTTCAACGAGGACTGTATTACCGTGTGCGAAACCTTTTTTTAGGGCTTTATGGTAGCCAGAATGGTCGTGAGGATGAATGAAAGAGATTCCTAAGCCAAAGTTAGTTAACTTAGGTTTGATTACAATATTTTTCCTTGAAAATAGGGGGTAGTCGTTAAGGGCCTCTTCTATAGAATGATACCTTTTTCCTTCTGGGACTGCCAATCCACTTTTTTTTAAGAGTTTTTTAGTCATCTCCTTATTTTCAAGAAGGTGAAAAGTCACATAACTATCTTTGGAGGTTTTTGTTGCCTCTTTCACATACTCGACATGCCCCTTTTTTTCTAAACGGATTAGCTGGTCTTTTCGATCGAGGATTTCGACGTGAATATTCCACTCAAGGGCTTTTTGGATAAGAATTTGTGTTGAAAGCTCAAGATCTTCGTAGCCATCAACAAGAATTTCTGAAGCTGTTTCAAGGCGCTTATTTTCAATGAGGGAGTGGGCTGCAATTTTTTCAAGGTTTTGAGACACTGTCCGTGTAGAGGAAAGGACCTTTTTCTTATGGAGTTTTGCAAGATCGAGCCCCATTTTGATAAACCCTCTTTTTTGGCTCTCTTTGTAGATGATAGCCGAGGGTGTTAAGGTTGGATCTACCATTTTTTCTTTCTGAAGAAAGAGGTTTTTCGTGTTTCCAATCCCTTCCATCTCTTTTAGGATTTTAAGTCCCCATTTTTGGAGGGGAATAGAGCGTTTTCCTTTCTGAAGCATTAACCCTTCTCTTCTCCCTTCAAGAGCTACTTTATCTTGGTTAGAGGTGAGAGAGTGTTGGTCTTCCTTACTTAAGAGGGGACTTTTCTTAAAAAGGGAGTAAATGAGGAAGGAATAGAGAAAGTCGAGCTGCTCTGGGCTAATTCCTGTTGGGTGGAAGGGGTCAAGATCAATGGAGCGCACCTCGACATATTCGATCCCCCTTTTTTCTATGGCATCTAGATAGGTTTCCTTTTGATGTGGAATAGCTTTTGGACGAATACGGGAGTAGTGTTCATTAGGGATCTGAAAAAGATTATGATTGAGCTGAAGGGGAATAGAGGTATATTCTTTTTTCGGAGTATTTAACATATAGTGCATGTCTTTCAGATACTCTTCGAACGAGTTAAAGGAGATAGGAAGTTGATTCTGTACCCGGCTATAATATCCAAGATGACTTGTTCGGATAGAGGTTGCATAGGGACCTATTGCTTGGTTTGGCGCATAGGAAGGGTCCATAATGGGGGAAGACCCAAAAAGGTAGGTTAAAATCCACCCTTCACGAAGAAAATTGCGGATGAGATCTAAGGTCCTTTTATTAATGTATTCCTTAAGGGGAAGAGACGATTTCTCATGGCGATGAAGGGTTTTCCAGAAAATAGGTTTTAGAGAAAAGTTGTAGTGAATCCCTGAAATCATTTGGAGGTTTTTTCCATAGCGGCAGCTGAGCCCTTCTCGATAGATCTTTTTCTTTTTCCCTTCATGCGATCGCCCATAGCTTGCAATTTCAATATGGTTTAGGTGGGGAGGCATTGAAAAGGGCCAAAAGAGCTCTTTAGGGTTTTTAACGAGGCAAAAGTGGATGAGATTTTCTAAAAACTTTTCCGTTTTAATAGAGCTCTTTTGGGGAGGGGTATTCAATTCGAGTTGCTGCTCTGCAAAGTCTGTACTGATATAAGGATGGGTAAGGGAAGATCCAAAAGCCTTGGGATGGGGAGTTTTTGCAATGGTTCCACGGGAATCGATCCGTAAGGCTTCCCTTTCAAGTCCGATTCGGAAAGCATTTGCCAGCGAAGGGTATTTTTTAAAAAAGGATTCAACCATCCTCTATATTTAATCATAGAACAGAGTTTATGTTCTATAAAAAAATTGTTTTTGTTATTCGTGAATTATGAATGCATTAAGGAAGTTATCATTAATTTCGGTTTATTTATTTTTTATTTTATTTGATGGTTGTGCCGCTTTAAAAAAAAGAAATAATGAACCCTCCTTGATGGATAAAGTAGAAATTGCTCCTTCAATCGATTCAGCTCTATCTACTCCCAGTTTTAGAGAAGGAGATTGGCCTGCTTATGATTGGTGGGCTCTTTTCGAAGACATGCAACTCTCTGAGATCATGGAGATTGCCATTAAAAATAACCCAAACCTTTTAGCAGCGGCCTCTCGGGTTCAAGGAGCAAGGGAAGAGGCAAAAAAGGTTCGCTCCAACCTTCTCCCAAGTTTTTCATTAAGTTTTGATGATAATTATGAGCACTTAAGTAAGGATAGTCTAGATCGATTTCCTCCATCAGCTGTTCCTCCTGTGATTAATCAGATTCACTTGGCTCTTAACTTTGAGTATGAAATTGATCTTTTCGGGAAGAATCGAAATAAGTACCAGGCAGCGATTGGACGGGCAAAGGCAGAGGCTGCTGAGATGTCAGAATCACTTTTGATCATCACAATGACACTTGCTGAGACCTATATTAGCTATATGGAAAACCTTCAAAATTTAGAGCTTAGCATCTCTCTATTTGAAGCTAGAAAAACCCTTTTAGAACTCACTCAGCTCCGCTTTATGAATGGCTTGGAGGACGAAAGAAAAGTTGATGCGGCCTCTGCAGCACTTCTTTTTGCTGAAGAGAGTGTAGTTGTTTATGAAAGGGAAGTGGATCTAAACTTGAGTCAGATCAAAATATTAATGGGACTTAGCCCTGATGATCCTTATACGATTAAAACCCCTACATGCTCTTTCAATGCTCCGTTTTCTCTTCCTGAAGATATTCCCCTTAACCTGGTCTCTCGCCGCCCAGACCTTATGGCCCAGATTTGGAAGGTGGAAGCTGCAGCCCATTTGATTAGTGCTGCAAAAGGGGCTTTTTTCCCCAATATTAACCTACTTGCCTTTGCTGGTCTTGAAAGTTTAAAGTGGAATACCCTTTTTACTGCAGATAGTTATGCCGCTTCTTTAGCCCCAGCGGTTAATCTCCCCCTTTTCACAGGGGGAAAACTTACAGCTGAGCTTAATGAAAAGTATGCCTCCTATGATGCAGCTGTTCATGACTATAATGCCCTTTTGCTTAAAGCTGCTAAAGAGGTGTCTGATCAAATCAAGATTTTGGAAGCTGCAAATCAACGAAGCTTTTTTCAATCGGAGGCTATTGAAAAAGGGCTCCACTCCTTAAAGCTTTTGGAGATGCGTTATTTTAATGGACTCGATAATTACCTCACTGTTTTAGAGAAACGGATTGAAGTGATTCATGAGAAAATCAAAGAGGTGGGGATTGAAAATGAGCGCTTTTTTGCTGCGCTCCAACTGATCAAGTCACTAGGTGGTGGTTATCATGGCAGATGAAAGTGTATCCAATAAAAAGAGAAATAAGATCTTACTTTGGGTCTCAGCAGGGTTTATCTTTATTGCCCTTGTTGTCTTCTTATATTGGTTGATTGTCCTTCGTTTTGAAGAGTATACGAATGATGCTTATGTCAATGGTAATATGATCGAGCTGACCCCTCAAGTTCCAGGGATTGTGACAGCGATTAATGTAGATAATACCGATTTTGTCCGTGAGGGGCAGGTTTTAATCGAACTCGATACAACCGATTATGAGATTGCTTTTGAAAAAAGGAAGAGTGAGCTTGGCGCAGCTGTTCGCTCTGTGGTTCAAATGTTTTTGAAAGTCGATGAGTTAGAAGGGGAGCTAGAGCAAAGAGATGCAGAACTTTATCGAGCAGAAAAGGATTATCAAAACCGGGTCAATCTTGTTGGATTAGGGGGCGTTTCTCGTGAAGAGTTCGAACATGTTGAGACGCGTTTTGTGAGCGCGAAGGGTGCGCGCAAAGCAACCCTTTCGGCCCTTCAAGGAGCTTGGGCGGAGGTTTATAACACGAGCATTGATACCCATCCTCTAGTCCTTCAAGCTGCAGATGGAGTGAAAGATGCCTACGTCAATTTGAGGCGGTGTCATATCTTAGCGCCAAGTAGTGGGTATGTTGCGATGCGATCTGCTCAGTTAGGGGAGTATGTAGAGCTTTCAGAGCCCCTTCTTGCCCTGATTCCTTTGAATGAGCTTTGGGTTGATGCGAACTATAAAGAGGTTCAACTTTCTAAAATGAGAATTGGGCAAACCGTTTTAATGACATCAGATATCTATGGGGAGCGAAAGAAATTTCATGGGAAAGTGGTTGGGATTAATCCTGGAACGGGGAGCGTTTTTTCTGCTCTTCCCCCTCAAAATGCAACGGGAAATTGGATCAAAATTGTTCAAAGGGTCCCTGTTCGAGTGAGTTTAGATCCGAAAGAGCTTAAAGAGCATCCCCTTTGGCTGGGCCTTTCGATGAATGTAACAGTTGATATTCATGACACATCTGGGCCGATGCTTGCATCTCCTTCAAGGGAAAAGTCCCTTTATCAGACGAAGATTTATCAAGAGCAAGAAGAGGGGGTAGAAGACATTATCCGTAGGATTATTCTTGAGAATGGGGGAGGGAATGGATGAACAACCCTTGAAGGGGTTTTTTCTATTTTTAGGGGCTGTAGCCCTTTCCCTTTGTACATTCATGCAAGTCCTTGACTATTCAATAGCCAATGTTTCGATTCCCTATATTGCTGGAGATTTGGCGGTGAGTGTGAATGATGGAACATGGGTGATTACCATGTTTGCCGTGGGAAATGCGATTGCCCTTCCTCTGACTGGGTGGTTAACCCGCCATTTTGGTTCTATTAAGGTTATGGTGACTTCGGTGGCCCTTTTCACAATCACTTCTTGGCTGTGTGGAATGTCTGTGACGATCAATATGCTTGTGATTATGCGCTTTATCCAAGGGTTTGTTGCAGGACCTTTGATTCCCTTATCTTTGAGCTTAATGATTATGACTTTTCCAAAAGAAAAGAAGAATCTTGCCCTTGCTCTATGGAATATGGTGGCTGTTGTCGGGCCTATCGCAGGGCCAATTTTAGGAGGATGGATCACTTTCAACTACTCCTGGCCATGGATTTTCTTTATCAATATCCCTGTTGGGATTTTTTGTATCATGATTATCCGGTTTCTTTATAAAAGCAGAGAGACACCTAAGATTAAAACGAGCAAAATTGATGGAATGGGAATTCTCCTTTTAGCTTTTGCCGTTTCAACCCTCCAAATCGTCCTTGATCAGGGGCAACAACTCGATTGGTGGCGCTCAAACGTAATCATCACTCTCACAGTGATTTCAGTTGTCTCTTTTACCTTTTTGTTTATTTGGGAGTTGACCCACAAGGCTCCTATCATCGATTTTCGGATGTTTAAAAATCGAAATTTTGCCATTGGAACCTTGGTTACAGCTCTTTCTTACATGATTTTGTTTGGGGTGATTGTGATTACTCCTCTATGGCTTCAAGAGCAAATGGGATATACAGCGCAAGTGGCAGGTCTTGCTGTTTCTACCATGGGGCTCCTTCCTTTTTTTACTGTTATTTTAGTTGCAAAGCTCATGGATAAAGTGAGTTTAAAGTGGCTTGTGGCCTTATCCTTTATTAGTTATGGAGCTGTTCTTTTTTATTATAGCACCTTTACAACAGCTGTTTCTTATGAAGTCATTGCTCTATCTCGCCTTTTTCTGGGGATTGGGATCTGTATATGGATTGCTCCACTTACAGCGATTACTTTTGCCAATGTTTCTCACGAAAAGCTTAACATGGGAACGGGAATTTTTCATTTTTTTCGGATTTTAATGGGAGGAATAGGGGCATCGATTTTTGTCACATTTTGGGAAAGGAGAGGCACCTTTCACCATAGCAACCTTGTCGATTCGATTAATCCTTATAATCCAAGTAGTAAAGAGTTGTTTTCCGATTTAAGCCGCTATAAGATCGTAGGAAAAAAGGCTCTGACTATTGTGGATAATCTTGCATGGAATCAAGCGATGCTCCTCTCTCTTAACGACCTTTTTTGGGTAGGGGGATGGATTTTTATTGGGTTGATCGCCCTTACCTTTCTTTTCAAAAAAAGAAAAAGGATTAAAGAGTCTTCTGCTGAGGTTTAGAGACTTTCTCTGAATTAAAATTTTATTAACCGAATTTGGGATTAAACCTCTATGGTGACACTCACCTTTTATAGTATAAGTAAATATTTGAAACCGTACCTTTCTGTTCAAATGGATCCGCTGGATCTGTATCCCTCGAAAATAAATGAAGATGGTCCTCTACGGCCAATAGTAGAAAGGAGCACAAACACATTTTCCTCATCAACTGAGATTCCAACAGACTGGCAATATTCTGGATAAGAAGGATTGTTTTTTGATGGGATTCTCTCTAAAAATGGGACAAACAAGCTCTTAGAAAAATA
>JAGROK010000064.1 GCA_020440285.1 Chlamydiia bacterium
GAATCTCAGAGGACAGAAGGTCATATAAAATGTAAGATGCTTAATCAAATGGTCTCAATGACAGCCTAAAGATCAAAAACCTAAGAGGGAACAAGACTGTTGCCAATCTATTTTTTCAACACAGCCTTTAATTTCAACTGAAGATTTAGCAAAAAAATTTAATTTGAACCTTGGTGATCCCATATATATTTTGCAATCAGAAAGCGGCAAGGAGTTTTTTGCTCCCGAATCTTTCATAGAGAGAAAATATGAGCCTATTTAGTTAGGCATTATTATGGCTTGACGTGACCCCAATCAGAAAAAAAGGGATCAACCATTTTATAATGGGGAAGAGCTAAGTACCGATCCTACAAAACCTCCTGCTGAAGGGTTCGAGTTGAAAAGAGAAGATCTGTAATATCACCCAAGGTATGCCATCAAATGGTCTTTTCTGATCTTTCTATGGAAACATTCCCTTATCAAAGACTAACAACACGCCTTATCTTACCAGCTTATATTCTACAAAATATACCCTTTTAACTTCATTGGGTATATTTTGTAGATGTGAAGAAATTGCAATGTATAGTGTCTTCAGTTAAAGCGATCTCTTTGAAAAAAGGGCTAGCGAATATACTACGACTGTAGTATATTCGCTGGCATGATGACAAAGCGCTCTTTTGGTGAACTAGAAACTGACATCCTCCGCCTCTTTTCCAAGGAAAAGAGGGAGCTCTCCGTAAATGATGTGATGGCATGTTTAAAAACAGACCACGCATACACAACGATCATGACGGTGATGACCCGCCTTTTTGAAAAAGGAGTTTTAAAGCGGAAAAAGAAAGGGAGGTCCTTTTACTACTCTAAGAAAAAGTCTCCTCTTATTCAAAGACTACGATCAAGGTTTTTTGGAGCAACCCCTTCTGAGATATTTAGTGCCTTTTTAGAAGATGATATCGATCAAGAGGAGATCACCCGCATTGAAAAAATGATCTCGGAGTACAAGAAAAAATGGAATTAACATGCCGCTTCCTCCTTAATATTGTCTTCGCCTCTCTCTTTACTTTTTATGGAGCATGGGGAATAATTTTGATTATCCGCCCTTTTATCCGCCACTTCAGGACACTTCACTACCTCTATCTCCTCCCCTTTATCAAGGTGTTATGGGACGTCTTCTTTATGGATCGCTCAAAATGGATCTTTCTTAAAGGGCAATCGGTTCTTGATGCAATCCCTGATACCCGCTTTTTAACTGCATCGGTATGGTCAAAAGGCTCTTTTGCGAGGCTTAAGTTCCACCTTTTGGACCAATCGACTTTTTCCTTGGGAGACCTCTACGCAGAGTTATTCCCTTACCCTATCGTCCTTTTCACAACTTTTGTAATTGGACTTGGCACTATTTTATCGCTACTCTTCTGGGGAATCCGCCTCTTCAAAGGATTGAAGTGGGAGCGCTCTTTGCAGCTAATAAAAGAGGGGAAAAAAGGACTTTTTATAACAACAGATCCTCTCAGCAGCCCGATCGTGGTGGGTTTTTGGAAAAGTCGGATCATCTTCCCCCACCACCTTATATCGATCATGTCTCAAGAGGAGCTTCAAGCAATCTATCTCCATGAAAAAGAGCACTCTCTTTGGAAAGACAATCTCACTTCACTGATCTTTGAAGCCATTTCTGCCCTTTTTTGGTTCATCCCTTACCGAAAAACTGTCTTAAAAAAAGCCTCCTTTTACCGAGAACTTGCCTGCGATGCAAAAGCGTCCCCTTTAACAGTTGTTACAGCCCTCCAAAAGATCGCAACCACTCCTTTTCCCCACCTCTCATTTTCATCTTCCGATCGGGCCCACTGGATCCTTCATAAACCAATGCCAAGAAAAAAGAGACTTGTTTTATCAACCTTACTTCTTATGGGAGGGGGGATGGCTGTATTAAAGAGTCATTTCTTCCCTTTCTAATTATTTTTTTAACTAAAATACTACGATTGTAGTAAATGGAGATATTCATGAAAAAATTTGCCCTCACCTTAATCACCCTTAGCACCTCTCTTTTTGCACAGGAAAAAGAGCTCTCTCTATCAGAGCTAAGTGAAATAGGGAGCACTCTATCTGATATCACCTCTTTGGTGATCAAAATTAACCCCGGCGATACTCTCCCGATTAACTTTCATTTAAGTGGAGATGTCTTTGAAATCGAAAATGGAGGAGAGAGTAAGATGGTGAGAGCCAAAGAGCCTCTCTACATTAAGTTGGAGCCTCAGTTTCTCTTTAGCACCGATAAAAAAGAGTGGAAGCCCTTTGAGTCTTATTTTACAGGAACCGCTTCAGTTTCTATTGGCAAAGATGGCACCTCTGAAGGAGGAATTTCTCTCGACTTAAATAAGCGAAGATAAAGAAAAATTCATTCATAAATGAATGTAAACCAACATCTTAATACAAAAACAAGCAAAACTAAAATCCCATTTTAGTTTTGCTTGAAAAGTATTTAAATAACTAATACCCCGAAGTGCGACCTATTTTTCCCTTTAGGGCTGCATAAATAGGTGAGATTTTTTACATCGAAATGATGGGCAGCTCCGCAGAGCTGTCCGAGTTTCGATGTAAAAAAGATTGCCTATTTATGTGGATGATA
>JAGROK010000065.1 GCA_020440285.1 Chlamydiia bacterium
GCCGTAGGCTGTACCTCCTAATAACACTATTAATAGAATCCATCTCATAAAACCCCCTATTAAAACGCTTTATTTGTTAATTTAATTAATATAAAAAAAAGATAAAAACTAAGAAAAATAAAAGCAACAATTCCCCAAAACTTCTTAAAGCTTGAAACTTTCTTATTTAACCCCCACCACCACAAAGCCTTTGCAAGGGCATACGTACCAAATCCAAAACAAAAAAGGAAGAGCAAATTCTGCGCAATTTCCAAAGACCATTCAGTCATCTTTTATTCCTTACTCTTAACAATCCAACAAAGAAAGCTTTTAACACACCCGAGTTTATAAAGGCAAATTTTTATTGTCCCAAATTTCGAACAACGAACTTATGAGGTTCCTCGTGCGTAGCAGCCAGAGGGCAGGGGGAGGAGCATTTCTCCCGAGTCGATGTGGAGGGAGGGAAAGGTTTGTTGCAAAAGGGTGTGGAGGACTTTGGGGGTGAGCCCTGGGGTGTGGCAGGTGAGGAGGATGAAGTGGGGCTTTGGGATGAGGACTTGTTTGCAAAGAGAAAGGAGGAGGGGAAGATCTCTCTCGATTTTGAAGACTTGCCCTTGGGAGCCTCGGCCAAAGGAGGGGGGATCAAGGAGGAGGGCGTCGTAGGTTTTTCCCCTTTTGATCTCTCTTTTGAGAAATTTGATCGCATCGTCGACGATCCATCTGATGGGGGCTTTATCTAGGTTATTCAGGGCTGCGTTTTCGCGGGCCCAGTCGATCATCCCCTTGGCTGCGTCGAGGTGGCATAGGGTGTGCCCTTGTTTTGCAAGGTAGAGGGTGGCTCCCCCTGAGTAGGCAAAGAGGTTGAGGATGGAGGAGGGGTTGGGAAGCTTTGTTTCCATCCAGTGCCAGTGGGTTCCATGTTCGGGGAAAAGACCGAGGTGGCCAAAGTCGGTGGGGACGATTTTAAATCGGAGGGTTTTGTAGGTGATCTCCCATGATTTTGGAAGTCCTTTCCACGGTTTTCCCCGCTTAAAGGTAGCGTCTGCTTTTTTCCACAGCTCGGGATGGGAGGGTTTCCACAGGGCTTGAGGTGAGGGGCGGATGAGGGTGTATTCTCCAAATTGTTCGAGCTTTTGCTCGTCGCCGCTGTCGAGGAAGGTGTAGCTCATGTGTAGGGCTCGATGTTATAGGTGAGGTAGCGATAAAGAGAGGCAAGAAGGTAGGTGACGGAGTAGCGTATGAGTATGCTTCTTTTTTTTGCGGAGGGTTTGAGGGGAATGAGGCCGACGTAGGTTTTTTCAGGGGTTTGAATGGTGCTCCAGATGGTTCCTACAGGCTTATCAGAAGTTCCTCCTGTTGGCCCTGCGATCCCTGAAAGGGTGATGATGTAATCGGCGCCGGTTAGTTTTTTGACCCCTTCTCCCATCTCAATCACCGTTTCTTTGCTCACGGCCCCTTTTGTTTCTAAGGTTTTTGGGGAAACGTTTAGCGCGGTCTTTTTAAGGTGGTTTGAATAGGAAACGATGCTTCCCAAAAAGTAATCGGAGGCGCCAGGAAGGGCCGTTAAGGTAGCGGCTAGGTGTCCCCCGCTGCACGACTCTCCTGCAGCAAGTGTTTTTTGGTGCTTGACCATCCATTCATGGAGAGCGACTTCGATCCTCTTATCGGTTGTTGAGTATACGTGGGTGTGAAAGTGCTTGGCTATTTGATTTCGAACAGGGATAAGTTTTTTTTTTTTTCTTCCGTGAAAGTAGATGGAAAGGGTTCCATACCCTGGACAGATTCCAATGTCGATGCCAGGGTTTTCCTGTTCAAGCTTCCGGAGGTAGGGGTCAACTTCTTGCTCCGATAAAAGGGCGAGATAAAGGGTTTCGACGTAGTGGTTTTTGGAAGTCTTTTTTTCTAAGTATTTGACGACTTCGTTTAGCATGACCTCCATTTGGGAGGGAACGCCAGGAAGAACGATAGCAACGCTCTTTCCTTCTAGGA
The DNA here is from genome assembly GCA_020440285.1 of Chlamydiia bacterium. Lineage (GTDB taxonomy): Bacteria > Chlamydiota > Chlamydiia > Chlamydiales > Simkaniaceae > Neptunichlamydia. The sequence goes on from JAGROK010000065.1 coordinate 1,969, forward strand.
TAAATCCTGGAGCGGTCCCCAGAGGATTTGGAATGATGGTGGCCCCTTTAAGGACCATCGCTTGATCGCTCAAGGTGGGAAGCTCTTTTCCAAAGCGGCGGATGAGATCAGCAGCGATCTTTTCGCTATGTTCTAGGGTCGTTTGGTAGAGCTCTGCCATCACGCCGCGGGTTAGATCATCTCCTGTAGGACCGAGCCCCCCTGTAATGATGAGAAATGAGGCTCTTTCCATCGCCTCTTGAATCCCCTCTTTTAAGGAGGGGAGTTGATCTGGAAGGGTGGTGATCCGATCAACTGAAAAGCCATGGGGAAGGAGAGCTTGAGCGATCTTACTCGCGTTGGTATTCATGGTGTGCCCTGCAAGAAGCTCATTTCCTATCGAGATGATTTCAATTGTCATAACGAAAGCCCTATCTTTGCAAGTTGGGGATGGGTATGAATCCACCCTTTTGCAAGCTTTCCTAATCGAAAGGTGGCATTGATAGGGGTTCCATCTAAGAGAAAGGGGGCAGGGGTAGTGTTAGCCCTCATCCATTTTGCAAGGATTTGAAAGAGTTTTGTGTTGGGATTTTCTCGATCTTTGTAAATTTCAATCACATCATTTGTGATCGAGTTTGAGTAGAGCTGCGGATAGGAAAATTGGAGTCCCCATGTCACCGATTCTCGAGAGTGGACCATAGAGTGGAATGCTTTTTGCTCATGGGAAAAGGTGAAGTGGTGGAAGCTGAGTTGAATCACCGGCTCTTTCACTTTAATGATATACTTTCCCTCTTTGACTTTCATGGCGTAGAGGGGGCGAGAACTCGCAGAGATCGCCGCGGAAAAATAGGGCTTTAAGTATTTTTCATCGGGGACGAGCCCCGCTTTAATCGTTGCGGCGTAATCGACGTAGGACACTAAAAAGTCTTCAATAGAGATGCGCGCTTTTTGAAGATCGACAATCTCTGAAACATTGTAAATGGAAAAGGTAGGAAGAGCGCTTAAGAGGGCTCCCATCTCTCCTGAGTCGAGAAGTGCGCGGTGAGAGAGCCATTTTGAGGCATGCATCACCCCTTCAACTTTTGGATGACTGAGTTGCATAGCAAGACTTCTTTTTTCGTTTTTCGAAAAGGGTTTGAACAAAAAGGGTGAATACACCGATGAAAATTAGGGTGTCAGCAACATTAAAAACGGGATAGGAGTAGCCCCAAAAAACAAAGTGAAACATATCGACAACCGACCCATAGATGAAAAAATCAATGATGTTTCCACTTGCTCCAACGAGGATGAGGAGAAAGGGAAGGGTCCTTTTTGAGACTTTGTTTATGAAAAAGGTGTAAATCGCAAGAAAGAGAATAATCAGGATGCGAAAAAAGAGAAGGGTTTTAGGATAAGAGGCAAACACTCCCCAAGCGCCCCCTGAATTACTCACTCGACTAATGCAAAAATCAATCCCCAACAGGTTATGAAAAACCCCCACTTCTCCGTAAGAATAGAAGGGGGAGGAGTAAGGACTTAAAGAAAGGTGGTGATACACCCAATGTTTCGTGGTAGCATCAAGGGAAAAAAGGAGAAGTGCAAGAAGGAGTAAGATCCAAAATTTCCCCTTCCCCATCACACCTACAATAGCCCTTTTTCAAACTTTTCTTGCGCTGCAACCGTCATGGTTGCGTAAGGGACTGCATCGAGACGCTTTATTGGGATCTCCTCTCCAGAAAGATCGCAAACTCCATAGGTCCCCTCATCCATTTTTTCTAAAGCTCGATCGATTTGACGGATCATCCCCTGCTCTTTCGTTGATACTTCAATGCTGATTCTTTGCCCGAAATCATCGGTTCCTTCATCAGCTTGATGTTGAGAATACCCTTTAGATTCTTCAGAGGTCTTAACATCATCGGAAACCGCTTTTAAGGAAAAGCCAAGCTGCTTTTTCATTTCGATTAAACGCTTTCTAAATGCTTCTATTTCGCTTTTTTTTAATGCCATTGACTTGTGACCTCATTTTTTTATTTCTTCGGGGGCTATTGTATGGATCGCATCCATAATTTCATCTACATCTTTAAAGCGGCGATAGACACAAGCAAAACGGATGTATGCAACAGTGTCTAAATTGCGCAACTTCTCCATGACAAGCTCACCCAGCTTTGTTGTGTCGATTTCTCGCACTTGCTTTTCAACAAGCTCATTTGCAATGTGAGATGCCAAGTCTCGAACTTGATCATGACTAATTCGAGTATGGCGAGAGGCACTGTCGAGCCCTTTAATCAGTTTTTGCAAACTAAAGTCTTCAAAACTTCCATCACGCTTACGAACCTGAAGAGAAATATCAACGGTTTCAAACGTTGTAAATCTCTTGAGGCATTGCAAACATTCTCGACGCCTTCGAATCGCATTCGTTTCGCTTGCATTGCGAGAATCGGTTACTTTTGATTCCTCATGTCCACAAAAAGGGCACTTCATAAGCCTTTCACCAAATGATGCGTTTTTTAAACGATCCGATAATTTCTAGCCTACAAAAAAATTTCGGAGGAGGTGGGATTCGAACCCACGATACGCTTATCACGTATACACGCTTTCCAAGCGTGCTCCTTCGGCCGCTCGGACACTCCTCCTCTTCAGGCCAAAATGTACCCAAACAACTTCAAAAGTTGGATTTTCGGCGGCGCCAAAGCACCGCAATTTGCCGATCATAAGTGACTTCATATTTTTAATATTAGGTCTCTTATGATCGACGAATTTCGAAAGCTTTCGCGCTCTCCCAAAACCAACTTTTGAGGTTGTTTGGGTACAAAGAGGGCAAGTTTACAATCATGAGAATTAATTTACAAACAGAATTCAGATCTCGACAGAAGAATTATTTTAAGCTAAACTACTAAAAAAATAGGAATTGAGATGAAAAGGCTTTTATCGCTGGCATTGCTCATTTTTTTCACCTTTGGATGTCAATCACCTGAAAAGAAGGTGAAGGAGCAGCCCCTTGTCGTCACAAGCATCCCTCCTTACGTTTCCATTGTAAAGGCAATTGTTGGAAATACAATGGAAGTCAAGTCTGCTCTGGGAATAGATTTTGACCCCCACGTAGCTGAGCCGACCCCAAGAGAGATGAAGATGGTTCAAGATGCTGATCTTTTTATCGGCGTTGGAGAGGCTTATGAGTACAAACTCGTTACCGCTATCCAAGAAGGGGTCAGAAAAGTTGAGGTGTTAGAGCTTGATGAAGAAACTCCTTTACTCTCCTATTCGCAAGACACCCACTTTGGGGATGTGTGCCGCGGTGGAGTCAATACCTTTGAAGGAACTAAAGACCTTCATTTTTGGCTTTCACCCAGGATGCTGATCATCCAGGTCAATATTCTTGTCGATGCGCTTACCAAAATGAAAAGTGAAAACGGAGAAGTTTATAGAGAAAACGGGAACATGTTGATCGAAAAACTAAAAGAGCTCGACCATCAAATCGAAGAAAAGCTCCACCCTTATCAAAATCGAGCTATCATCGTCTCCCACCCTGCTCTAGGCTACTATTGCCATGATTACCACCTCATCCAAATCGCGATCGAGTGTGAGGGGAAAAGTCCCCTCCCCAAAAACGTTCATCATATCCTCGATCTTGCAAAAAGTTCCAATCCCATTTGCGCTCTAACAGCCCCCCAATTTAATAACAGAGGGGCTGAAATGATTGCAGAAAAGCTCAACTTAAGGGTTGAAAGTTTCAATCCCATGGGAGAATACCCTTTACAAACCCTCCAACAACTTACAGATGCCATCACCGATCGTTAACTTTAACACCCTTTCTTTTTCCTATGGATCGATAGAGGTTCTTAAAAATGCCTCATTTGAAGTGGGCTCTGGAGAATATATTGGAATCATCGGCCCTAATGGTGGGGGGAAAACAACTGCTCTCAAACTGATGTTAGGTTTTTTAACACCTCTAAGAGGAACTGTAAAGGTCCTCGGGAAGGACCCCTCTTTTGTACGCACTCAAATGGGATATGTCCCTCAGATCAATGCGTATGATAAGGAATTTCCCATTTCTGTTTTAGAGGTGGTCTTATCGGGAAGCCTTTCAAAGCTTTCATGGTTTGGCACCCTTCCAAGAGAGGAGAAAAAGAGGGCTTACTCCCTTCTCAAAGAGGTAGGTCTTGAGGGGTTTGAAGAGCGCCCTTTTGGCTCTTTATCGGGGGGGCAGGCTCAAAAGGCGATGATCGCCCGCGCCTTGATGTGCGATCCCAAAATTCTCCTCCTTGACGAACCAACGGCAAATGTTGATCCTCAGTCAGAAGAGGCGATTTTTAAATATCTCTCTTCTTTGAAAGGGAAGAAAACCCTTTTGATTGTCACCCATAACTTCGATGCCATCATCCACAACGTTGACCGAGTTCTCTGTTTTCAACATAAGGTGTCCTCGATCCTTCCTAGAGATGTTTGCGAACATTTTGCCATCGGAATGTACCACCCTACAGGAGAAAATCCTCATGGATAAACTCCTCTTCATTACCGCCCTATTCACCCAACCTTTTTTGAGGATGGCCCTTTTTGCTGCCCTCAGCTCCTCGGTTGCAGGGGGAATCATCGGCTCTTATATCGTTGTGAAGCGGATCGTGTTTATTAGTGGAAGCATTGCTCATTCAGTTTTAGGAGGGCTTGGGATTGCCCTCTATATCAAGAAGGTTTACAACGTCACCTGGTTTGAGCCGATCTATGGGGCTCTCATTGCAGCGATTCTATCTGCGTGGCTGATTGGAACCATTCGCCTTTACTATCGGCAGCGGGAAGACACGGTGATTGCCGCCCTTTGGGCCTTTGGGATGTCAGTGGGTGTGATTCTGATCTCTTTAAGTCCCGGCTCCACCAACGAGATTTCAAACTACCTCTTTGGAAATATTTTATGGGCTAGCCGCTCCGACCTATATATGCTTCTTGGACTCGATGGGGTGATCTTGATCGCAACAGCTCTTCTTCACCGCCGCTTCTTAGCGATTTGCTTTGATGAGAATCAGGCGGCCATGCAAGGGCTCAATGTCAAACTCCTCTACTTCCTTCTCTTGTCCCTAGTTGCCCTGACCGTTGTCCTCATGATTCAAATCGTGGGAGCGATCCTCATCATTGCAATCCTCTCCCTTCCCGCAGCGATCGCCAACACCTACACCCACCGCCTTTCGAAAATGATGGGAATTGCCATCTTGATCGGGGTGATCATCGCCTTCTTGGGGATCGCTATCTCCTATGCCCTCAACTGGCCCCCTGGCTCTACCCTTGCCCTTACAGCAACCACCCTCTATCTCCTCAATCTCATCCGCCGCAGAGGATAGATTCATCTATTGAAATCAAAGAGAGAATTTAATAAAATCTCGCCTAATTTCATCAAGAAGTAAAGGGGTAAAAGGCATGTCGTGTAAAGCATTTTCTTTGAGCGCTGAGTCTCAGGTAGATCAACATTTATTTCCTTCAGATCATCAAAAAGTATCTGTCATTACAGATGGTATCCTTAAAGGCCAAATAGATTCTCTTGATCATGATCAAAGAGAAAAGCATCAGGCAATATATACAACTCAAAAAGAAAACCTCGATCTTAGTGCCTTAACACCAGAAATGGGGTTGCAATGGCTAGCCTCCTTGCCAGGAAAAACTTTAACAATTGATAGCCAATCATTTCCATTTCCAACACACCTTGAAACTTCAAAAGAAGACTTAACAAGATATTTGGGAGAGAAGGATCAAATTGCCCTCCAATGGGTTAGCCTATCCGATGACACTTTCAAGGACCTCCTTTCCCTTGTTCAGGAGGGAAAAATCCTCCACTTGAAAATCCAGGGAGGTTTTGCCATCTCAGAAAAGCAGTTTGAATCTCTTATAAATACCCTCTCGAAAGAAATTCCTCTTATTTCGCTAGAACTTTCCAATATCCGCCTTTCCCAAGATCAGATGATTACGCTGAGCCGAGCCATAAAACACTTAAAGGATCTTAAAATTCTCACTCTTGAATCTAATGGAATCGGAGCCAAAGTGGTCCCTCCGTTCAAAGAGATGATTCAAAACTGTCCATGGATCACAAAGATGAAGTTCACCTTTTCCCTCTTTAAATCGATTCCGAAATTAAACGAACTTCATGAAGCTGTATCACAGAAAAATCAAATGATTGATCTCAGTAGAAACTGGGATTTTGCTTAATCTTGATCTAGAACACTTTTTGGAAGAGTGACTGCGAGCACTTCTAAAAAGAAGCGATCAAACTCTTTTGCAAGCTCTTTTCCTTCTGGTGTATTGAAATACTCAGGGCAGCCATATGGATGAAATTGAATCTCATTGTCTGGATGAAGCAAACTCCCTTGCATCATACGCGCTTGAACCTCATAATTTTCATGAGGGCGTTTTAAAAGGTCTTTTGAAACCGCAGACATCTTCTTTCCTGCAAATTCTTTTGGCACCCCATATGCCTTACATGGATAAGCGATGTGATCAACAATGGGCTTTGGAACAAGAATTTGAATAAGGGCACCAATATCCCTACTTCCTAAAGGTGAAACATCTGAGCTTGCTTCTTCAATCTTTTTCTGCTTTTCTGTGCGTTGACCTCTCATCCAACGAACACTTACCGATCGCATATGACCCACAAGCTCTTCAAATCTCTGTGCATAACTCTCGCGCATTTTTGGATCTGGAAGAAGGCCAAAATGGTTACACATTGAATCAAAGAATGCCTTCGGAGATGGAGGATACATACTTCTATTGCTGATAAACATATCAAAGGAGCCTTCCCCACCCACACATGCGTTACAAAAAAGCGAAGGGTTTACAGGGAGAATCCAATCTTTGTAGGGTTGAGTATGATCATTAGGTGTACTCGGAGGAGGTTTCATGAGCCCCATTGGAAATGAAGAAACCTCTGTAGGATAATTAGAATTTTGAGACTGAGGAAAACGAAACCAATGGATGCTTTGGAACTTTTCACTATGGGGATTTGATTGAGTTGACGTGTTCATGACACCTAAATACCGCTTTAGAGCATATCCATAAAAATAAACAGTCATATCCATCGCATGGTAAAATGGAGTATGGGTATCCATTGTCTCTGTTTCTTTTTGAATCACTTCATTCTTAATCCTAACCAATCGGGGATCGTCTTTAAATTCTCTTTGAATCTGCTCCAGCCTATGTTGATCTTCTCTACTAATAGGATCTGTTTGAAGAAAAATTTCCGAAGGAGACGTTGGAGGTCGATTTGATATATCCTGTTTATAATTAGAACTAGTAAGCACAGGAGTTTTTTTACTTTCATCAATCTTATCATAGGACGATCTGAAATAGATTTTAGGAACAGGAGTTTCCATCAGTTGGCTTGGACTGAGCCCAAAGCGCAATCGTCCTAACGGATAGGTATTCAAAATCGTCCATTCACGGCAAACAAGGGCAGCTGTTTTGGCCCCCTCTTCATCCAAATAATGAAAGATCATGACAATCAATCCTGTTGGAAGGGTATCAAAAGGGGCATAATCTTTCTGCGCCTCCTGGACCGAAAGAGCTTGAAAATCTTGCGTCAAGCTTTCTTGGCCTAATGAGCTACTTAAATCTGTTAATTCCATAAAAATTAAAAATTTTAATGTGTTATATTTAATTATTATACACTAATTTTAATTA
>JAGROK010000066.1 GCA_020440285.1 Chlamydiia bacterium
GGGGAGTTTCGCCTCCTTTTGAAGGGCATTGAGTAAAGGGATTTGTTTAAGAGGGTGCCCTTGTTTCACCAAAATCCCCCCAATATGGTACTTGCAAACTGTTTTTTTTAAACTTTCACTTTCATACTTTGGACAGGCGGGAATCATGAGAAGTTGTCCAACCTTTTCTTGAAAAGAAAGCTCAGAAAGGGTCCTTTCTGCCCACCGTCCATATAAAGAGGAAAAATAAAGGAGAATTAAAATAAAAAATTTGCACATAAAAATTTCCTCCTTTGATATACTCTCTGACAAATCTAGTGTCTAGTTAACCAAATTCGCGATATTATTTCGCTCGAATTTTTCGGGAGTAGCGAAATGCGGAGCGCGAAGGTAACTTGAATAGGTTGTTGAGCGCGAGCATGAAGCGAATCTCAAAAAAGCGGGTAAATAATGAAGCGAATTCGATTAACTAGACACTAACACTCAAAACCATTAAATGGGGCATAAAAAATGGCAGCAGCCAAGACACCTACATCAACTCAATCAACCCAAAATCAGGGGTGGGGCTCTATCCTGATACAATACTGCACCGCTTTGATCCACGAACCAACTCCTCAAAACCCACTCAATGTGACCTCTTTAGGCCCTGACGCGTCTCAAGAAAACTTTACCCGATACCTGGCTGACTTTACCCAAAAAGTGACTTCTGCAGAGCAAAAAATTAGTGGAGCTACTCAAACAACTCCAAAGGAGTATCAACTCCTCACAACCCTTAACAAGATGAAAAGTGGGCTTGATAAATGGATAGTTAACCATCCAGATTTCGATGCTGACGCTGCCAAAGCAGCCATTGCGAAGGTAGAGACCTTAAGAGCGGCCCTTCTTGAAAAAACTCCAAATAAACAGGGGCGCTACTCTGTTCCCACATCAGATGGAAAGAATTGCATAACATCCCTTTCTTCCCCAGGGATGAAAAACCAGGGAAACACTTGCTATTTAGCCTCCCTTTTCCAGGGGCTTATGGGAAATCCCATAACAAAACGATGGGTTATCAATGGAGAATTTGATTTCGATAACCCGCAACTTGATGAAGAAACGAGAAAAAAACTTCAAGAGTTTGTTAAGGTCTTAAAACATTGTGCAGCGGAGTTCTCCAATGCACAAAGGGCTGGAAAGAAAGAGCCCCTCACATTTTTAAATGACCTTCGAAGTGCGTTGAGGACCCTCAAGCCTTCTATATCAAAAACTGGACAAGAAGATCCTCATGAAATCTTAATGATCATTCTTGGCTATCTAAAACATGATGGTAACCCCCTCTTTCACAACCAAGATGAGGAGAAAATCTTCACTGTTTCAAAGCAAGAAGAAGGGCAGCTTAATGAAGGAATCGCATGGATCAAGGCATTTGAAGATCTTCTTAATCAACTTCAAACGGAAGAAGCTGATAAACAAAAGTGTCTTGAAATCCTACAAGGTTGGGCCAAATCATTTGAAATTCAGCCTCTGGAGAGTCGCGATGTCGATGCACAAATTCTCCACCACTTAAGAGGGATTCTCATATGCGTCTTAAACAAAAAAATTGTTTATAAAGAGAACGAAAAAGAAAAGTCTCACAACAAGCAGATGTACGAGAACGAGATCACAAGGTATCAGAATCGGATTGAAACCATTGAAAATAGCCCTATAGAGGAACTTATCCCTCTTGCTAGAGATTTGATCGATGATTGCAAAGGATATCCAGAAAAAGAAGGCGGCGTGTGGAAAAAGAGTAGCCCTATTCCCAATAAATCACCTGATCTTGTCACCAAAGTGGCTGCAGAGGTGGAATCGCCTGCTTTTGAATCCTTTTTAGAAAACATTTTTAAAGAAGAAGACCGCGAGTACAAATATTTTTCCTTTACTCCATATGAAACGGTTTTAAAAGCAGAGAAAAAGGTTGAGCTATTTCGTGAAGCGCCAAACCATCTCTTTATCCAACTCAATCGAACAGCTGGCGAAGGAAGAAAAGCAACAAGAAACGTCTACCTTGAAGAGTCATTTTATTTAGACCCTAAATTTACGAGCGATAAGAGAGGGGGAAAGTATCAAGTCTCTTGGTTCTGCGTCCATCTAGGAGGAGGGGCCAATGGAGGGCACTACGTGAACTTTAGAAAAGATTCCAATGGAATTTGGCACAAGCATGATGACAGCACCTCTCAGCCTGCTCGTGAAGATGAAGTTAAAAAATATCTCAAAGAGTGCTGTCTCATCTTCGTTGAGAGGGAAAGTGCCGAGTTTAAACCTGGAGCGATCGAAGAACTCATTGTTGAGCAAAAAGATCGAGCTTTAGGGATGGATAACCTCCAAAAAATAGACGAGGCTAAAAGCATTAAAGACCCAGAAAGGAAAAAGCAAACACTTGTCGAGGTTTTTTGCTCTGAGTTGAAACGTGCAGTTCCAGAGAAAGACACCTTGGAGAAAATCATCGCTGCTGACCAGGGAGAAGAATTCCCTCAATTTGTTGAGAAGATCCTTCAGTTAGAAGGTAAAGATGATCTTGCTGATTTAAAAGGAATTAACACCCTTTATCTTGCCCAAGGCAAGAAGCATATCATTGAGCAATACCTCCACACCATTCAAACGAGAGATGAATATGACCTCAGTAAGCCTGAACTCCAACGTAAAATAGAGAATAACCCCATAGTACAACTTAATCAGGACTACAAATATTTTCAAGCTGCTTTAAAAGCTAGGACACATGATAACAAAATTCTTGACCATTTCAAAGGCCTACCCAAAATAGACGACGACAATCGCCACTTCTTTATCAAAATCTTATCCCCTCAGCTTGCAAACCGCCTAACGAATACCCCCCTTGGAAAAGATGAACCTAAAACCCTAGATAATGCAATAACAGTGGTTAAGAAGCAAAATGAAGAAGACATTAACCAAGCACAGGGTTTTATTGGTCAGATGGACACCATTTTCCAAAAAATCCATGAGAAACGAGTGCAACTTCAAAACGCTATTGAAGGGAAGAAGGATCTCAACTAAAGACGTCCCTTTAAGTTCTCTAGCTCCTCCCTGATTTTATCAGGGAGACGGTTGCCAAAAAGCTTAAAATATTCTCGGAGCTCTTCAACCTCTTTTTTCCACTGATCTCGGTTGATTTCAAAGAGCTCTTGGGGTGCATCAAAGTTTTTGGGTAAAAGGCCCACAGGACTCTTTACCCCTTCTCCTCTCCCTTCACACCGTTCAAAGATCCACTTCAGGACGTGGATATTCTCTCCAAATCCAGGCCATAGAAACTTTCCATCCTTCCCCTTACGAAACCAATTCACGTGGAAGATCTTTGGAGCGTGCGTGCCCAAGCGCTCCCCCATCTCCAGCCAATGACCAAAATAATCTCCCATATTATATCCACAAAAGGGAAGCATTGCAAAAGGATCGTGTCTAAGAGCTCCTACTTCTCCAGCAGCAGCTGCTGTCCTTTCAGAAGAAAGAGAGCACCCTAAAAAGGTCCCGTGAGACCAAGAAAAACTCTCAAGGACAAGGGGAACCACACTTTCTCTCCTTCCCCCAAAAATAATCCCCGATATAGGGACTCCATTGATATCTTCAAAGGCAGGGTCAATAACTGGGCACTGATTTGCAGGAGCTGTAAACCGAGCATTAGGGTGCGCCGCTTTCTCTTTTGATTCGGGAGTCCAATCCCTCCCCTTCCAATCAATGAGATGATCAGGAGGATCTTCACTCATCCCCTCCCACCATACATCCCCGTCATCGGTA
>JAGROK010000067.1 GCA_020440285.1 Chlamydiia bacterium
AAGCTATTCTAGGAATGTTAACTCCCCTCTTTTAAATTTCCTCCCATCTTCAGTACTGCCCCACCATTTGTTGCGTAAAAAAAAAACTTAAGTAAAAAATTTTTTTGCTTTAGCATCTTTTTCTTTTGAAGTCTTCACTATTAAGGAGGTAAAGATGTTTGTGACCCCTATCACAGGACCTACCGTATCTTTTTACCATACGTCAGAGGAGCGGATCCAAAAAGCCATCCAAGAAAAAGACTATGGTAGAGCACTTGATCTAATGATTCTCTTATGCAATCAAGAAGAGGTAGAGGACCCTCTTCTCTTGTTTCTTTATGAACATGCTTTTTTGATTCTTTCAGAGCTCTCCCCAGACCAATTCACAAGATTTCAGTCTTTATTTCTTCCAAATCTCCTTAGAAACTCTCCCCATCTTGTTGAAAAACAGCATGATTTAGCACAAGCTTTAGGAAACTTCTTTTTCAATCAAGAAAAAGCAACCCCTTCCTCATATAAAATTTCACTCCACTACTGGGTCCTTGCTAATCATCTCTCTACCAAAGGAAACCTTCACAGCTGTCTCGATCTCACCCCTATCTTTACCTCTTTTATCGAAAAAAGGCTCATCAATGAAGAGCCTTTTAGAAAAACATGTGCTTACTTAACCGCTTCTGGGAACCTTGATGGACTTACAAAAACATGGCACAAGGGAAAAGAATTAACTCCCTTCTTTCCTAAATTGCTTTTCCAAATCCTCCACGAGCAAGGGGAAAAAGGACATGCAGAGCGGTTAACTAATAGCTGCCAAAAAACCTTTGCTCCCATAGCGAAAGAGATCATCATGGGGTTTTTTGAAAACCAGCAAAAAGAAGACCTCAACTCCACTCTTGCTCAAAGGTGGCGCTCTTTTCTTGAAAAATACCGCGCAGCTTTTGAAGAAGATGATTCTGATCTTAAAACCTATCAGCACAACCTCACCAAAGCCTTTAAAGAACGCTTTTTTGTCCCTCTCATAGAAGATGCCCTCTTCTTTCTGGGGCTTCCTCCTTGCGGCTTTGATATCCGCGCCATGGGTTCCCTTGCAAGAAATGAACTCTCCAAAACCTCCGATCTCGAATATTTCATCCTCATCGAAAAAGAAGAGCACCTTCCCTACTTCAAAACCCTGGCCTCCTTTTTAGAGCTCCAATTCATTGCCCTTGGAGAGACGAAACTTCCTCAAGATTTCCCTACCTTCTCTGCATTAGGAGACTTTTCAGGAGGAATACACATCGATATCGGAGGAAATCCCCTTGTCAACGATTCCATTGCCACCCCTCGAACACTCGCCCAAAGCTTTTTCTCAGGAGGAGAAGAAGCTTATGAACCCAATAGCCTTTCCCATACTCTAATGCGCTCCACCTCTCTCTACAGTCAAGGAAAAGACCTCTTTTCTCCTTTCAACGAAGAAATCACTAAAAGACTCGATGAAAACATCAATGGAAAAAGCCGTAGGGTTAACCGGTATAAAGCCCATAAGCAAAAAAGGATCCTTGATTTTGAAAGCTCCCACCGTTTTACAAACTTTAAAACTCAATATATTGAACCCCTTTTCCATCTTCTCAGCGACCTTGGGATCCTTTACCGTATCCAAGAAGCCAACACCCTTGATATCATCGATGCTCTACATGGTAAAAAAGTCTTTTCTCAGCAAGGTACAAGCTTCCTCAAGCAGAGCGTTTCCCTCCTTTACCACATGCGACTTGGAAAAACTCCTAAAGATGAAAACCTCCTGAGTCAAATCGAACAACGCGCCATTAAACCTCTCTATGGCTTCATCAAAAAGGACCTCGATCTCGCACAATTATCCCCTGGCAATAAAACCTATCAACCCAAACCTTCCTATTCTCAAGAACCTACCGCTCCTACCCCCTATTTAAGAACACCACCACAACCCATGAATCCAGAACGAAAGTTTATACAACTGCCTCAAAACAAGCTAGTTGAAGTAAAGCAAAAAGATCTTTCCAAAAACAATCAAGAGAAAATAGACAGTATTCGCAGCAGATTGATGGACGAGATTGAGCGCTCTTTTTTGACCGCTCAGGATTCAAAAGCATTCGAGGACAAAGAAAATCTAGAGGCAAAGATCAAAGAGCTGAAAACGACACTTCTTTCAGATCGAGATCCATTCAGAGAGGTCATCAATCGTTATGACCAGCGTTACCTAAAACTCCTCCAAAAGCCTAAAGAAACACCTACACCTACCATTCTCCCCCTTTACGTGCCCAGTGATTATTATGTTCCTGATCCTCAGGAAAGAGCCCGCGAAAAAGCAGAAGTCAACCTAGGATACGCACGAGAAATTGAGAGGGTGAAAAACTACTATTCATCTCAAGGGATATGGACAGACCATGACT
>JAGROK010000068.1 GCA_020440285.1 Chlamydiia bacterium
GAATCTCAGAGGACAGAAGGTCATATAAAATGTAAGATGCTTAATCAAATGGTCTCAATGACAGCCTAAAGATCAAAAACCTAAGAGGGAACAAGACTGTTGCCAATCTATTTTTTCAACACAGCCCCGGGCTATGCCAATTCCCACAATATGGACATTGTAATATTGGGCGGTCTTTTTCATTCCAAGCGCTCTTATAAGACTGAAACATAAGATCGGCACCAAAGCAAGAAGCTAAAAGAATCATGCAAAATGTTAATGAGAATTTTTTCATCGTAACCCCGTTGTGTTTTTTAGCACAGTTTATACTGCTCCTGTTAACGCTTATGAAAGAAAAAGCGTTGTTTCTTGTTTTCTCTTTCAATCTTTCCTAAAATGCCTCCCCCAATTCCAAAGAAAAGGGCGCCAATTGTCACTAATGTTCCGAGGTAGGGAATGAGACCAAGGATAAAGTAGACAATCAGCCCAAAGGCAAAATAGAGCTTTTTATGATTTTTGAACTCAAACCTTCGAAAAAGGTGGGTTGATAGCCATAGGATAGAGAGAATCTTAGCGGTATAAAAACCAACAACGGTAAGAGAAAGAAGGGTGAGAGCAAAAGGGACACCAAGGATTGTGATCAAAAGCATCAGCATCACAATTGGGAGGAGAAAGACCAAAACAATTCCCGCAACAAGGGATTGCATCGGCTTTGAATTCAGGGTTTCGATTGTGCGATCGATCCTTTGCGGAAAATAGCGAAGCATAATGAGGCCAATAATAAAACTATAAAAGAAATTCATAAGGAGCGCAGCAAGCTTTGACCCTATCTTCAGCCCTTTGAAAAGCTTACTATGAAAAAGATCGTAAAAGAATGAAGGATGGTGGGTGACTCCCCCCTTGATGATTGCGTTGGGATCGATAAGGGCATTTTTATTGCTCCAATACTCTAAAGAACCATCGATTACGACTTTGGAAGTAAGGCGGAGCTGCCCTACGTAAGCCATCACCTTTCCTCCAATACTATCAGAGATGCGAACGCTCGATGAATAAAGGCGGAGGTTGCGGTGAATCCGAGATTCAATATCGGCATTTCCTGAAACAACGACAGCATTTTTCCCCACTGATGCAGAAGGGCTCAACTCAATTGTTGCTGTCACTCCTGTTAAATTTCTGCCGATATGACCGGTGATAAGTGCTTGTCCTGCTAAGAGGCGGACATCACTTGAAACGATCCCAGAGATCTCAACGCTTCCCCCTGCTACCAAAACGTCACCATGAACCACACCATCGATGAAGACTTGCCCCCCTAAAACGTATAGGTCTCCATTGACTGTTCCCGAAATTTCAACTGTCTGCCCATGAGCAAAATAATCTCCATCCACGATAGCAGTGCTCGGAAGAACAACGATATCGATTTGCTCCTCTTGCTCTTCTGCAAAAAGGGCAATGGTCATAAATAAGAGAACTATAACGCAGCGGCAAAGCGCCATTTTGCTTCCCTTCGCTCTTTAAAGAGTTTCATCTGCCGACTCACAGCTTTTTCGATCACAGTCTCGCACAAAAGAAGTTCTTTTTCATCCTTCTTTTTCCGTGCAATGTCTCCAATTTGATCGATATTATAAAGCTTCAGTCTAGGGTGCTTGGAGAGGATCGGATTAATATTTCGAGGAACGCTTAAATCAAAAAGAAGGGTATCGCTTACCTTTTCCCCTGCTTGATCGATGACAAATTGATCGTGGTTGGTTCCACAAATCACAACGTCATATTCACTCCATTTTAAAAGGGCACTCCAATCGGTGATTTTAACCTGTGGGAACTCCCCCTTTTTCATCCGCGTGCATAGGGTGAGGTTGTCGACGCCTTTTTGCTTAAAAATATTGATGAGCTTTCGGTTGATCGTGGAGTTTCCAATAAAGAGAATGTCCGATTTATGAAAAATCTTCCGATTGCTCTCAACAATTGTTTGGATCGCAAAGGGAAGGGGAACCCCCCTTTTGTTTAAAAGAAAAGAGGTGCGCATCTCTTTGCCGATTTTAAGCCCCTTCTGAAATAAATAGTGAAGCTCATGAGATAAGTTCCCCTTTTTTCTCCCATTTTCATAAGCAAGTTTTGCCTGCCTTTGAATTTCACTTTCTCCAAGAATAGCGCTATCAATCCCAGAAATCACTTTCCCTAAATGGTGAAAACAATCCTGCCCAAAATAAGAATAAAGAGCATGCTCAAAACTTTCCTCGAGTTCCATGCGAAGCGTTGCAAGAATTTGAGTGTGCCTTTCAGCTAAGTCTAAGCCGCAAAAATAGAGCTCAGTTCGATTACATGTTGAAAGGAGAACGGTGTTAGAAACCCTCTGGAATTGGTGGTCAAAGACGCGCGCAAGCTTTTCTCTAAGAGAAAGTGAAGCACTTTTATGATTAATTCCTACAACACCAACTTGCATATGAACCTAAGTAAAAAAATTGTATATAGCGCAAATGCTTGCTTAGTGTCTAGGGCATGTCATCAATTAAAACAAGCTGAAAGAGATTTTCCTATGAGAAAAAGTTCAAGGCGTCCGATGCAGAGAGGACTAAAGGTCGAGAGTCGTAAGCCGGGAAAAACCAAGTTTTGAATCATGCGAAGTATCATTGATATCGCGCCCTAGTCTACAAATAACTCCTTTCGAACTAGTGGTTCATCAAACCCTTTGCCAAGTAAGAAACGATAAAGGCGGTGCTTGACTTTTCGATCTGAAAAATCACTGTTTTGAGTTTTCTTTTCGATCCACTTTTTAATCAAAACCTCTTGCTCTTCGTCGGTAAAAGAGGTGCGGGGAAGGGATTTAAGTTCGGGAGCTTTTTGAGACAGCTTCACCGACAGAAGCTGCGGTCCAAGCCCTTTTCTCTTGCCCCTCTCGATAAAGAGCTTCCCTTCCCTCTGATCATCTAGATAACCCAGTTTTTCACATTCTGAAAGAATTGTCTGAATCGCTCTAGGATCTATTTTTTTAGCTAGCAGCTTTTTAGTCAGCTCCGTTTTCATAAACCCTCTAAGAGCAAGCCACTTATATACAAGAGTTCGCCCTATTTTGATATCATACCTTAAGATTAAATCACTTAAGTACTTTTTCGTGGGAGCCTGGAGAATCTCTCTTAAATGGTTCTTATAAAGCTTCTTATGAACCTTCTTCCATTCTTCACCATCGACCAAAATATCTATAAACTGCTTATTATTAACAATTTCTATCTTCATCTTATCTTAATAAACATTGAAAGATTAATCTCTTTTCGCTATAATAGGGTTAAACCAAATAGAGGGCAATCATATGTCTGAACCTATTGATGGGGTGTCCCCCGTTTCTGAAACTCGAGAGTCTCAAAACACTTCAAGTCTTTATCGGTCTCTTGAACTCGAGGATGTAAAACAAACAAATCTGAATAGAGAAATCAATCAAACCTACCAAAGCACTATGGAGTCTCTTGCTGAGTCGACAGGTGATTCAAGCATCGCTCATTCAAACACCGTTCCAAACTTCTAAGTATATAGTTTGACATTATGCCCCCTTCCTAATACAGTAAAGGAAAGACTAAGGAGACGATCTATGAGCGGTATTTCAAGCATAGGCTCTTCTGGGCATATTCCCCCTCCAGAACCTTCAGACCCAACGATTAATAATCCTGATGAAGCGACTGCTTTACAGTTTCTTCAAGACCAATTTGCTAACAAAATCACTGGCATTGCTAGTGAACGTACCATCCTAAGAGAGGCGTAAGTGGTGAGTGGTGTTTCAGGTGCAGGGGGCAAAGGGGGCCCTATTCAGCCAGAAGAAGGACCTAAGCAAGTCCAAACAGGGATGGACAAAGCTTATTCTGGAAAAACTTCTCCCGAATTTGAAAAATGGCTAACACATTGGTTTCCACAGGCTAAGCCTCAAGATGTTAAAGCCTTCATTGCTGGGATGATGCAAATGATCCAATCCAGCATGAATGAATCAAAAAGGGAGCAAAGGGAGACGGAAGAAGAGGTTAAAAAACGGATTGAGGGTGGATAATTCTCCCCCAAAATGTTACAATCTTTTCCATGCTGAAATATTTCGTTGTCAACACCCCTAAAAGGATCGATAAGCTCTTAGCTGAGGAGTTTCCCGATTATTCACGTCACTATTTTCAAGAATTAATTGATTCAGGATTAGTCATCTGCAATGGAAAAAGGGTCAAAAAAAAGGAAGTTCCTGCCATCGGGGATCAGATTCAAATCCATTTTTCCTCTCCTCCTGAAATAACACTCACTGCTGAAGATATTCCACTGGAGATCCTTTATGAAGATGAAACGATCATCTTAGTAAACAAACCAGTGGGGATGGTTGTCCATCCTGCTCCAGGACATTATCAGGGAACCTTTGTCAATGCTCTTCTGCACCACTGCCCCTCTCTCCCTTCTCAAGATGTGCGCCCCGGTATTGTTCACCGCCTTGATAAAGAAACCTCTGGGGTTTTACTTGCAGCTAAAACCAGCGCTGCCCACCAAAAACTTACTGAAGCATTTTCCAGTAGAGCCATTGAAAAAGAGTATCTAGCAATCACTGTTGGAACCCCACCTGCAGAATTTGTCGATGCCCCCATCGGACGTCATCCAAAAAAACGAAAGGAAATGACGGTTTTAACAGAAGGGCGCCATGCCCTCACCCACTTTGAAGTCCTCGAAAGTCGCGGAGGATTTTCTCTTGTCAAAGCAAAGCCTGTCACTGGGAGAACCCACCAGATACGGGTTCATCTCAAGTCTTTAAAGACCCCTATCCTTGGAGATTTTCTTTATGGCTCGGAAAAGCTAAGCCGTAAAATGGGAGTAGATCGAGCCCTTCTCCATGCCTACCGTTTAACTTTTTCTCACCCTTTTTCAGGGAAAA
This sequence comes from Chlamydiia bacterium, assembly GCA_020440285.1. Classification (GTDB taxonomy): domain Bacteria; phylum Chlamydiota; class Chlamydiia; order Chlamydiales; family Simkaniaceae; genus Neptunichlamydia. The sequence continues at coordinate 4,865 of JAGROK010000068.1, forward strand.
AAATGGTAGTAACGGCCCCTTTCCCCCAGGATTTTGAAAAATGGACCTCTTTCTTTTCAAAAAATCTAGATTAATATCATTCCCTCTATTATGATCAGCAGTAGCTATTTGTGGCATTACTGACAACCAAGGATCGAACCATGAAAGAATTTGTAGAATACATCGTAAAAAACCTCGTAGACAATCCCGACAAAGTTAAGATCAATGAAATCGGTGGCACCCATACTCTCATCATTGAATTGAGTGTTGAAAAAGCCGATATCGGAAAAATTATTGGGAAGAAAGGGAAGACAATCAACGCGATTCGGACCCTTCTTATGTCGGTTGCAAGCCGCAATGGTATCCGTGTAAATCTTGAGATCCTTGAAGAAGATGGAACAAAGGTTGAGGAGTAAAATCCTCAGCCTCTACTGATCAAGACGGGGAAGATAAGGAGCAATCATCGCCTTTCGAGAGTTAAGTCCTCCTGCATTGTAACGGAGGATGGCAATCGGAAGGTCTTCTGGGGTTTTTGAAATCTGGTGTTTAATGGAGATAAAACTCTCTCTGAAAATTTGAGAGAGTTCTTTTCCGTTGCTTCCAATAAGTTCTAGCTCAAAATCAAGCCGCTTTGCTGCTGGAGAGTCTTTAAAACCACTGAGAAAAAGCTTCAGCTTTTCAACAGCTAGTTCGGTATGGGGAATCCAAATCCACATCTCATCTTGGTGGTCATAGGAGATCTTTCCCCCTTTATACAACCCTTCAGCACTTGCAATCGTTGAGATGGTATGAAGATGAAGCATGATCTCTCGATTATTCGCATAGACATTCAACGCTTTTTCATACCACTGTTTCTGAAGTTGCAACGATGCTTTTTGAAAGTTAGGATAGTTACATGCAAAGATTTTGGTTTGCCCCACACGGTTGCAGTAATTCAAAATCTTTGTATCGGTGAAGATATTGGCTTTTTCCCCTTTAGCTGCTTTTTCTAAGTTTTCATCCACCCCTTGCTCTTTATGTTCATATACCTTGCTATAAAGAGAGTAGAAATCTTCATTTTGCAAGAGCCGTTTAGCAGCCTTTTTCGTGAAATCATCATCTTCACGAATATCATCAAGGTGAACAATCTCCACCTCTTTTTTCATCATCAGTGATTTCAACCGGTTTAAAAGAGAGGCCACACAATTCACATCAACCCGAGAGACTTTTGTCAGAAGGTCTGTATCATCTAAAATCGCATAAATAAAATGGAGATATTCAACCATTTCCCGCTTTGGATCGACGTAATGATGGCCATCGGTATGGAAAATCTTTTTCTTTTGGAGAAGGCGTTGGTAAATGCGAATACTTTGAACAGAACTTAAATCCTTCGCCACCTCTTTGAGCTGACTATCTACTTCCTCTTCTGTCATCCCTCCAAGGCCATATTGATCATTAATCGAAAAGGCCAACTCAGCAACAATTGCATTAGATGATTGCGCATCACTAATCATCGCCTTAGGAGGAGAATCGGTAATTAAGGAGCTTTTGTGGTGGTCAATCACACTAATCACTTGAAGATAGGAAGGGATTTTCATCTCTTCTCGATTACAAAAGTCGCGCAAGGTAACCGTTCCAAGAACATCTTTCTGAAGTTCGTGACTATGTATCACTCCAATGGGAACCATCTTTCCATCCACATCGGTTTGATTAACAGTTAAGTAGGAATAGTCCCCCATTTTGGAACGAATCTCTTCAATATCGGTTCGATGAGAAAGGTATTGAGGTTTGAAACCAAAAACTTCTGTCTTAATTTGAAAAGCAACATTCAAGGTATCAACATATTTTCGGATGTTTTCAAATGCTTCTGAAAGGAGTTTGACTAAGATTTCAAGTTGATTAAATATCAAGGGACGATTTTCGATCAAAACACCCGATGTATCGAAAAGCTCAGACTTCAATAAAGAGTTAAGCCATGAAATAATCTCCGAAAAATTGACAATATTGATCTTTTCCATGGAGCTAGCAAATTCTTCGAAGCTCGCTTCATTCCCCTTTTCCACTCCGAGAACTTTAATGAGATAGTCATTCACAAACTGGAGGAGTTTAGGGGGGAGTTCCTTTGCAGGAGCGCATTCGGAGATTCTCATTTTTAGCAGATGATGAATCACTTCTGAAACGTGATCAATCGTCAATTTTTTCTTGGTAAAACATGAGATAAATTGAATATGGAGATTGGACTCAAACCACATGAGGCAGTTGTTAAGAGACATCACCACCTGCCGCACCCCTTCAACATCAATGGTTCTCCAGTCGCCGAGATAATAGCCATGATCATCGACAAAAACAACGGCGCTTCGCTGCCTTTCATGATCAAAGCTAAGAGCTAGATCGTTAGCATGCTTCCGCACCATCCCTTTTTGGGTTAAAAAGTCCATGCTGGAAAGGGTTAGGGAAAGGCGGGTTTTTGCCAGAGAGTGAAAAACCTGAGGACCAAAAAGGTCTTCAAACAAGAGGCCAATTTCAACCTGTGTATCTGGAGGACCACCCGGAACGTTCCAAATATGGAGCCCTTCGCTAACTCGAGCAGCAAAAGCATCTACCCACCCCCAAAAAGAGGCAACTGTTGTGTCAAGATCGGGAGAGTTATGGGCCGTTACAAAATGGGTTCCTGGATAGCTTTTCCCCATTCCAATAGGAAAATAGGTTTGGTAGGCATCTCTTGGAATCCACTTCCCAACAATTTTTCCCCGAATCTTATAGTTTTCTTCAGGGCTTATCTCTGAAAATTGATTGAGCCAAAGCTCAAATAAAGACAAGGTGTAGTGCTCAAGGTATTTCCCCTCTTCAACGCGAGAGGTAAAATCAATCACAGCTTCCAGTAAGAAAGCTGGGTCTGGAGCTTTTTGAATCAGCTCAACAAGGGCGCGACTGATAAAATCTCCTTTATCATGCGCATTCCTCTCTTGAAATTCCTTCGTTTGAAAGGATTCAAAAACCTTATCGAGCCCTTCAAATTTTTTCGATTCAAAAGGGTACTCACCTAAAAGGGGCGATTGAGACTTTCCTTTTCCCATGAAGTTTCACATTTAAGTAAACGGATTGAGCAGGACTCGAACCTGCGACCGTCCGCTTAGAAGGCGGATGCTCTATCCAGCTGAGCTATCAATCCTCAAATTTATTCGGATTTTAGTCATACGAAAAATGATTTTCAAGTATATTTGTCCAATGAACCAAAAATGAGGATGAGATGATGCTTGAGATTGGCAAAATTAAGATCGGAAAAGAGGCCCCACTCGTTGTAATTTCAGGGCCTTGTGTGATTGAAAGTGAAGACCACGCTATGCAAACTGCCTTGGAACTTAAAAAAATGTTTGAAAAGTCCGGGGCGCAGCTGATCTACAAATCAAGCTACGATAAAGCGAATCGCTCTTCCATCGACTCTTACCGGGGGCCTGGATTAAAAGAGGGACTCCGAATCCTCAAAAAAGTAAGGGATGAGCTCGACCTTCCTGTTTTTACCGATATCCACCATCCTGAAGAAGCTCCCTTTGCTGCTGAGGTGTGCGCTATTCTTCAAATTCCTGCTTTCTTATGTCGCCAAACCGACCTCCTTCTTGCCGCTGGAAAAACAGGAGCTGTGATCAATATCAAGAAAGGGCAATTCATGTCTCCCTGGGATATGGAAAATGCTGTCCAAAAGATTCTATCCACAGGAAATGAGAAAATCATCCTTACCGAGCGGGGAACTTCTTTTGGTTACAACAATCTCGTTTCTGATATGAGAACCATCCCGATCCTTCAAGGTTTTGGGTTTCCCGTTTGTTTTGACGCCTCCCACTCCGTCATGCTTCCTGGAGCAGCAGGAAAAGAATCGGGAGGACAAAGGGAATTCATCCCCACTCTTGCAAAGTCTGCCCTTGCTGCTGGAGCAAACCTTCTCTATATCGAATCCCACAACAACCCCAAAGAGGCGAAAAGTGACAAGTCCTCTGTCATGCCCTTTGAAGACCTCCAAAAATTCCTAAATGAGGCCCTCCCCCTTTACGAGCTGATTCAAAGGTCTATCCCATGATCCGCCATGCAACAATCATTGCCATCCTCCTCCTTTTCCTCTTTACAGGAGGGGTCTTCTTCCAGGCCTTTTATTCCAAAGGAAAAGGAGAAAGCATTGAAGAGGTTCTCACTCAAAAAATTTCAATACCAAAACATGAGGAAGCCTTCTCCACTAAGCAAATCAGAAAAGGAGTGGTAAAAGATCTGTGGCTCAATGATAGAGAAGGGACTCGCCTTCACCACCATATCGAGAGTCCCCAATCAATCCTCACAGCAATTCCCTGCGGCACACGTGTAGAACTTATCGAACAAATGATTGAAATGAAGTGCTACTTCCAAGAAAAAGTAGAAGAAGAGGGGGGAGAGGAGGTGCAACAGATTCGTTATTTGCAGTCAGGAGAAGGGACCTACCGCTACACCGATCAACATTTTAATGCTCAAAGTGTCTTTTTAGCCCTCTATAAAGTATCTGGAAAGACCCTTTCCACCCAGCTAAACACTCAAGATGCCTATATAAAGGGAGTCGCCGAAGAGGTTTCTCTTTCATTTTCTAACGGCTCTCCAGATTTCCATGCTGAAAAATTTAAAGCTCAAATTCGCGCGCAAGGAAAAATACTATGATTCTAAAAGTGAAAGATCTTTCTAAAACTTACTCAGGAAAACGGGTTGTCAGCGGCCTTTCTTTTAGCGTCCGTGAGGGACAAGTGGTTGGCCTTCTCGGCCCCAATGGCGCCGGAAAAACGACGGCTTTTTACATGGCAATCGGTTTGATTCAACCCGACAGTGGCTTTGTCTTTTTTCAAGATTCCGATGTCACCGCAAGTCCTGTCCACGTCCGTGCCAAAATGGGGATGGGATACCTGGCCCAAGAACCCTCGATCTTTCGACAGCTGACGGTCGAACAAAACATCCTCTGCATCCTCGAAACTCTTCCAATTTCCCGCTCTGAAAGAAAAAACCGTCTTGAAACCCTTCTCGAGGAACTCAACCTAACCCACCTTGCAAAAAAGAGGGCAACAACTCTTTCAGGAGGGGAAAGAAGGCGCCTAGAAATCACCCGCGCCCTTGTCACCAACCCCCGCCTCCTCCTCCTCGATGAGCCTTTTGCCAACATCGATCCCCTTACGATCAATGATGTCAAGGCAATGATTCGTCACCTTACTTCTAAAAACATCTCCGTTCTAATCACTGACCACAACGCCCGCGAGGTTTCTTCAATCGTCGATCACTCCTATCTCATCCAAGAAGGAAGGGTCACCCACTCCGGCACGATCGCCGATCTTCTCGCCAGTAAAGATGCCCGCTCCACCTACTTCGGCGAAGACTTCGAACTATAACTAAATAGGTTTACCACCACATCGATGTAAGGAAGGACCGCTACAGAAGTGAAAATCTAACTTGAATTGTACATAAATTTATGTATCATGGTAACATGAAGAAAAAGGATCTTGAAAAGAAATTAAGAAAGCATGGCTGGTCTTTACTTAGACATGGGTCTAACCATGATGTATGGACTAACGGTCTTATTTCAGAACCTGTTCCGCGACACAGTGAAATAAACGAACTTTTGGCAAAAAAGATCTTAAAAAAAGCAAGAAACCACCCTGGAATAAACGAGGATTAAGATGGAATTAGATGGCATCGTTGAAAAAGACTCTAAAGGGAAGTACTGGGTTGTTGAAGTTGCAGCGCTAGAGTTAATGACTCAAGGAAAAACTAAGAAAAACGCTCTATTTATGATTCAAGATGCGGTTCTTGAGCTTGTGGAAGCCTACTTTGGACTTGCTAAACGTAAATCATTTAAACTTAATGTTCATGATGATGGCAATGGTGGGTTTGGGTTAAGTTCGAATAATGATAAACTTCTTCTGTCACTAGCTCTTAGAAGGCAACGAGAAGTCAGTGGTCTAACAATTCGAGAAGCATCTTCTAATCTAGGGAATAGCTCTCCAAATGCATATGCACAATACGAAAAAGGAAAAATTAATATATCCTTGGATAAATATGAAGATCTGCTCCATGCAGCTAACCCTAAAACAACTTGTTCACTGCGACTAGGATAAGTCGTGCACCGTTTGCCCTTCTAGAAGGGCATCGATGTGAGGGAGAATTGTATCAATGGTGAGGGTTTCGAGGCAATCGCTCTTTCCTGAGCCGCCACAGCCAGGCTGGTAGCAGGGCCTGCAGGTGAAGGATTGAGTAATGACACGTCCATTGGGATTGCGATAGGGGCCCCAGTTTTGATCGCAGGTGGGGCCAAAGACTGCTGCAACTGGCTTTTTAAGGGCACTTGCAATGTGGAGTGGAACTGAATCAACGGTAAAAAGAAAGGCGCTGTGATCAATGATAGCTCCAAGCTCTTTTAGAGAAATTTTTCCAGATAGGTCAATAACGTTTGGGAGAGCAGAGGCAATTTCTCGATTCATTGCAATTTCTTGGGGATCGGGACTAGCGGTCAAAACGATGTTTTCTCCCCTTTCTTGAAAGTATTGTGCAACAGCAATCGTCGTTTCAATCGGAAGGGCCTTAAACATCCAGCGAGAAACGGGATGGATCACCACATAAGAATCGGGAAGCTTTTCAGTGCATTGATAGGCCCATTCAGGAATATGGAAGATAAGATCTCGCTCATCGGGCGTTGGGAAAATGCCAAGGCAGCGGAGAGCATCGAGCTGCTTTTCAACGGTATGGCGAGGGCGTGGAGTATGTTTGATGATGTGGGTATAACAAGAGGTTTTCCCCTTCATTCCATCTCCTTGCGGATCGAATCCAACTGCATAAGGAGCTTTAGAAACCTTTGCTGCAATAGCCCCTCGATCCCCTTCTGTCAGATTAATAACCAGATCATACCCTTTCTTTCGAATGGTATTAAGGAGCTTCATTTCATGAAAATATCTTTTCCAGAAAGGGAGCTTTTTCCACCCTCTGTCATAGAGGATAAAGTCAGAGATTGCAGGGTGTCCTTCAAGCATCGGAAGGGTTTCTGAATAAATATAGGCATCGATTTCTAATTGGGGAAATCGATTTTTCAAGACAGAAAAAACGGGGCTACTTAGTAAGACATCCCCATGGTGGCGCAATTTTGCCACCAAGACTTTTTTTAACGCATTACCCTGCAGACCTTCCACACAGCCAATTCCAAGTTTTTGTTTCAAAGGTTTCTTTCAAAGGGGGATTATAGGTCATTCCATGATATTCTTCAAAGAGGGGGGTAAGGCGATGGCTAACATTAGCTTCTCGAAATTCTTTATGAGACTCTCTAGTCCCACTCAGCTGCATTCCTATTTCTATGATCGTTGCAACCGTCACATGGTAGATAAGGCGAACCAGAAAATATCCCCACTGCATGAGTCCCCAACTCTCTTGCCCATAGACCGGTCTTCGTTCATCTCCAAGAGCCCTTTCGATATCTTCTATTGAAAGAGCTTCAGCTGGCTTTCTAAACTCCTCTTTCAAGGACTCTGGAGCAAATGCATGATAATACCCTTTATACCCCTCAAGTTGGTACTCATCAGCCATTCCTAACCTATCCCACTGCGCCTGTATGTTGTGATTATAAACCACCTCATCGAGAGTAAAATGTCTTTTTGGGGTTAAATATCTCCCCCCTGCACTACGAAACTCAGAAAAGGAGCTTCCCACATTGGAAAGGTAAGACAAGATATAGGCTTGAAACTGACCAATCACCATCGCCTCCAGGCACTCCTTGTGCATATATTCCCCACATCCCTCTATCATCACAGCAGGAATAGGATCATTTAAATCTATAAATGATTCACCACAACAGCAATCAAAATCTCCCCTCCGAATGACAATCAAGTCCATTTTTCATCTCCCATTCCAGAAACGAGGACAGGATAGTTTCTTACAATATTGATGGTCAAGTTGTTTTTTTAATCCCCTTGTGATACACTGCTTTGATCATAAGGAGAAAACAAATGACAAAAGAAAAGACACTATCGATTATTAAACCAGATGCAGTTGAAAAAAATCACATTGGAGAGATCCTCGCTCGCTTTGAAAAAGGGGGATTGAGAATTATCGCAGCAAAGATGTGCCACCTCTCTCGCCCAGAGGCTGAAGGGTTTTATGCCGTTCATAAAGAGCGTCCCTTTTTTAAAGATCTTATCGACTTCATCATCTCTGGCCCTGTTCTTATCTCTGTTCTTGAAGGGGAAAATGCGATCGCAAAAAATCGAGAGCTCATGGGAGCAACAAATCCCAAAGAGGCTGCTCCCGGAACAATTCGATCTGATTTCGCAGATTCAATCGAAGCCAATGCTGTTCATGGATCAGATAGTCCTGAAACGGCAAAAACAGAGGTCAGTTACTTCTTTAAAGAAAACGAACTGTTTAGCCGTTAAGGGATAAGAAAGGTCGCCGGCCCATCATTGATCAGATGCACTGCCATCTGCGCTCCGAAGGAGCCGGTCTTTACCTTCTCTTCCCCCATCACTTCTTGGCATTTTTTGATAAAGCTTTCGTATAAGGGAAGGGCTAAGGAAGAGGGCATCGCCTCGACAAACGAGGGGCGTCGCCCTCCTTTGCAATCTCCATAAAGGGTAAACTGAGAAACAACGAGGAGCTCCCCACCCACATCTTGAACCGACCGGTTCATCTTCCCCTCTTCGTCTTCAAAAATCCTCAGGCTTGTCACTTTCTCAACAAAATAGGAAATACTTTCCTCATGATCCTCTTTATGGATTCCTAAAAATAGGAGGAGTCCTTTCTCGATTTCTCCAACAATTTCATCCTGAACTTTAACATGGGCCTCTATAACCCTTTGAATCAGTACGCGCATATTAAAAAAATCGTCCAAACAACCTTGTGAGATCGTTATAGGTAAGGTAGATAAAGAGGAAAATCAAAAGGGCAACGAAGGGAATCACAAGGCGTTGCATCATCTTTGCTGTTAACGGTTTTTTCCGGATCTTTTCTAGGAGGGAAAAGCAGATATGCCCCCCATCTAGTACAGGGATAGGAAGGAGGTTTAGAATCCCAAGATTTAAACTAATGGCCCCGAGCCAAAAAAGGGCCTCTTTAACGCCAATTCCCCAACTTTGATGCATGACTTGAACGATAAAGATAGGCCCTCCAAATTGTTTAGGGGCGAGAGAACCTGAAAAAAGAGCGGTCAGGTTCCGAGCAATCTCACTAAAGACACTCCCAAAAAGGGCAAAGGGATTGGGATTATAGTTGACAAAGCGATCGGTTAAGGCTACCCCGAGGATGAGACGATTTTGAAAATTGTTAATCTCTGCTAAGGCCTTTTCTCTTTCTTCTGCATCGGTTATTTTACTAATGGCTTCATGTTGTTTTGCAAGTGTTTCCTGAAATCTCTTCGTCTCTTTTTCTGTCATGGGAAAGTCTTTTAAGCGAATAGGCGCGACTGGATTTAAAAGATGAAAGGGGCCACTTTCTTTCACTAGGTTTTTTCCCCCGATTGATTCAACAATCGGTGTCAAGGAGCCCCACTCGGTCCCCTTTAAAAAGATCGCATCCTCATCTTTCCAAGAAATCGTTTGAGGTTGATCCCCTCGCTTGACGATGATTTGCACCTTAGGCGTCTGAAGCTCTTTTAAAAGCTGGCCCGCATTATGAACAGGAACCCCATCGATGGCAACAATGCGATCTCCTCCATGAAGGATCTTATCAAGGTGGGAGGTTTTATGAAGGGATGAAGCGCGGGAGACTCGAGAGTCATCATCGATATAGTAAAGCCCCTTTTGAACATATAAATCATAAGAAAGGGTGTAGGGAATAAAGGTGGTTTCATCTTTTTTCTGATGAAGCCCTGCTGCATATTTCCAGTCGCTGATCTCTTCACCCTCTTCAGGAGTGAGGCGAAGATCTCCCATTGAAATGCGAGGCACTTTTGCTAAAAAGGTGCGATCTCCCCTTTCAATTGTTAGAAGGGCTTTATTGCTATTTAAAACATGAGAAAGTTGCTCATTAGAAAAGATGAGTTCACCATTGACCCATACAATCTGATCTTGAGGCTCAATCCCACTTTTTACCATGGGGAGATTTTCATAACCAGGTGCCTGATAAATCAAATAACTTGCAGGGGCAAGAATTCCTATGGTCTTCATCCCTTTTTGAATGATGGGGGTTTCATAGGGAGTGACGGTATAGTCATAGGGGGTTTTTTGCTGAGTGTAGTAATCAATCTTCACCCCTTCAACATTTGCGGGATGTCCATTGACAACTGCAGCATAAATGAGGTCCTTATATCCCTCAAACGGGGTGTCATTGTATTCCAGAATGGCATCCCCCGGGCGAATTCCCTTTTGATACAGTTCAGATGAAGGATCGACATATCCGATCAATTGAGTAAACTGCGAAAAGGGTTTTTCTCTTCCTCCAAGGCCCCAGATCACGGCAAAAACGGCGAGAGCAAAAACTAAATTAACGATGGGACCTGCAAGGGCAACTTTGATTCGAGCCCACGGTTTTTTAGAATAGAATCCATCGGGAACCTCATAAGGTTCAAGGTCACCCTCTTTCTCCATCCCTGCAATACGGACATATCCTCCAAAGAAAAGGGGGCAAAATTGCCATTTAACCCCTTTTCGCATCCAACTAAAAAGAGGCTTCCCAAACCCAATGCTAAAAACTTCAACCTTCATTCCATTGCGCCGAGCGACAATGTAATGGCCAAGCTCATGGATAAAAACAAGAAGATTGAGTCCTAGGATAGCTAAGATGATGTATAAGACGCTTTGCAAGGTATCCTCACGCTATGGTTGCAAGGGAGCGGGCTTCGGCATCTACATCAAGAAGAGCATCTAAGCTCTCCTGAGATCGCGTCCGGTGCGCCCCCATTAAAGTTTCTAATTTTTTTCCTATGTCAATCCAGCGGATACTTCCATCCAAAAACCGATGAACAAGCACCTCATTTGCTCCGTTCATAAAGCAAGGAAGAGTCCCTCCCTCTTTAGCAGCTTCAAACGCTAGACCAAGACAAGGAAATTTTTCCCAATCTGGGGTAAAAAACTCCAGTTTAGAATACTTTTGGAAATCGAAACAAGGGGCAATTCCTTTTTTTCTTGTTGGATAGGTTAGAGCATACTGGATCGGTATTTTCATATCATGAACCCCCATCTGAGAGAGAAGAGAGCCATCGACAAACTCTACAAAGCTATGGACCAGACTTTGAGGGTGAATCACAACATCAATCTTTTCAAGGGGAACATCGAATAGAATTTTAGCTTCAATTACCTCTAGCCCCTTATTCATAAGGGTTGAGCTGTCGATTGTGATCTTTTTCCCCATACTCCATGTGGGATGATTTAAAGCCTCTTTGGGGGTAATTGAAAGGAGTTTTTCAGGGTCAATATCTCGAAAGGGTCCCCCTGACGCCGTAAGAATGATTTTATGAATTCCACTTGGGCACTCCCCTTGCAGGCATTGAAATATAGCGCTGTGTTCGCTGTCGATAGGGAGAACCGAAACATTTTGCTTTTTTGCAGCTTCCATGATGAGCTCTCCAGCGGCAACCAACACCTCTTTATTTGCAAGACCAACAGACTTTCCCTCCTTGATCCCTTTAAGTGTTGGAATAAGACCTTGAGTCCCTACAATTGCTGAGACTAAAAAATCTGCTGAAGGAAGGGTTGCCACTTCCTCAAGCCCTTCTAATCCACATACAACGCGAAACTCTGGCAACCGCTTTTGAAGCTCTTTTCCTTTTTCTTCGTTAAAAACAGCCACACACTCAGGGAGAAATTCTCTTGCTTGCTTTTCCAAAAGATCGATATTCGAATGGGCCGCAAGCCCTACCACTTGATATCCAAGATGGCGGGCAACCTCCAAGGTGTTTTTCCCAATCGATCCTGTACTTCCTAAGATTGTAATCCGTTTCATGCAATCCTCTTTTTAACCATCCCTCCAACAAAGAAAAGAGCAAGAATGGTTGCTGAAAGTCCCGATGTTGCAAGGGGGAGATGATACACGGAAAGGAAATGTCTGGAAAGGGCAACCGATACTAAAGCTGCTAAAACTCCAATTCCTCCTGCAAGAAAAATCAAAGGTTTTAAACGGTGTGTAAAAAAACGGGCGGTTAAGACAGGGGCAACCAAAAAAGCTAAAAAAAGAAACGTGCCCACTGCGCGAAAAGAACCGATCGCTGTTAGAGCTGTTTGAAACATCAGGAGATAGCTAAAAAACGAGATGGAAATCCCTAGGTTACGTGCAAATCCAGAGTCAAAAGAGAGAACCTCTAAACGACGAAAAGAAAGGAAAGTGACCACTCCATTAAAAAGGAAGAGGTAAAAAAGTTGTTTGAGATCAGAAGGGTGGAGAGCATCGACATTTCCCATAATCGCTTCGATCCCAAGATGACTATTTCGAGTAAGTGTTGTGACCAAAACAACCCCTAAAGCAAAAAAAGCCGTAAAAATAAGCCCAATACTGACATCTTCTTGCAAGCGGAGTTTTTTATGGAGAAACTCAGTGCTCACCGTTGTAAGAAGCGCAGTAATAAGAGCTCCAATTAAAAGGGTAGAGAGTTGAATCGTATAAATTCCTTCTGTACGAAACAATAAAAACGCCCCAATAATTCCTAGAAGAACCGTATGGGAAAGAGAGTTTGCAAGCATTGTCATTTTCTTTAAAACAAGAAAGGTTCCAACAAGACTTGAAGAAAGAGCAATTAAAACTAGAACAAGGAGCTGCAGTTCATCAGAAGCAAGGGTTGTAACCTCCCCTTTAAGAGATAAAAAGATCCTCTTAAAAAGAACGGCAAAAAACCCAAAAAACGAATGACCAGTATAGGGGTTCATACCAACTCTCCTTGAGGAATGGGACTTTCGTGAGGATCTTTCTTGGGGTGATTAAGAAGAGCAGTCAATCTTTTTTCTAAATCAGGGGTGATGATATGTTCCATCTCTTCTGCGCTGCAATGGACCCGCTCCTCATCTAACTTTAAACAAGAGACCAAATAGAGTTCCCATAAGCGGTGCAAGCGAATCAAGTGTTCAGCTCTCTTAACACCATCAGGAGTGAGAAGGAGCCTCCCTTTCTCACCAACTGCAATCCACCCCTCTCTTTGCAAAGTGAATAAAGCCTTTCTCATACGCAAACGTCCCATCGGATTCCATTTCAAAATCCCCTCTCGGCTCATCGGAGTATCCGCTCCCCCTTTCCAAAAGGTCTTTAAAATATTTTCCAACTGACACCGTTTTTTAAACCGTGCCACCCGAACCATCCGAGAAAGAGCCCCTTTTTTCGGAGCAAAGATTAAAGAAAGAAGGGTTAAAAAGGCTGCGACTAAGAGAATCATCGGCCCTGTAGGATATGTCAACCCCTGCTCGCTCAGTTTAACCGATAGGTAATTCCCTCCAAAACCGCTAAGAAGGCCAAAAAGACCTGATAAGATAAGTAGATGGGATAGACGATCGGTAAAGGGACGGGCAGCGGCTGCAGGAGCCAAAAGCATTCCTGAAATCAAGATCACCCCCACCGAGCGGATTCCTATAATTGTTGAGAGGATCAAGAGAAAAAAGATCCCTTGCATGACCCGGTGCATCGAAAGACCACGACTCTGCGCATAAAAAGGATCAAAAAGGGCCAGCTCGATTTCCCTAAAGCGATAGAGGATAAAAAAGATCATAATAAGGGAGAGTGCCCCATAGATGATAATATGACTATCGGTCATTGTTGCTGCTTGCCCATAGATAAAAACTTGCGATTGTTGATACCAAAGGGGATGTGTGAATTGAATATGACTTGCAACAACCACTCCAAAACCTAAAAAAACAGAGAGAATAAGGCAGAGGGCCGCATCTAGATGAATCCGAAACCGATTGCAAAGCGTTTCGATCGCTCCTAAGCCCAAATAAGAAAAAATAAGAGCTCCCCCCATAACAAGAAGGATCGCTAAAGGATTGTTCGGGGTTAAGAAGAAAGCTCCAATCGCAATACTTAAAACAACACCGGGATAAGCTGCATGAGAAAGAGCTTCCCCCATTAAACTTCGACGTTTGACAACCATTAAAGTTCCGACAAGGGCTGATGCTAAACACATTAACATCGAACCAAAAAAAGGAGCGCGATAAAGGGGATCCAAGAGATTCATCTGAGTAGCCCTGCCCTCTGCTCTTCAGAAAGGCGGGTTGCTTCATCAAAAAGATCCCCTCTTTTTCCATAGGTGCGGGAGAGATTGTCAGGAGTCAACGTCTCTTTAACATCTCCATAAGCAACAAGAGAGGTATTTAGAAGAAGTGCTTGATCGAAATAATCAGGAGCCGTGTTCAGGTCGTGGTGGACAACCAAAATCGTTTTTCCTTGATCGCGAAGGTGCTTCAAAAGTTTGATAATGATCTCCTCCGTTGCTTTGTCCACGGCTGCAAAGGGCTCATCGAGAAGGAGAATGTCCCCCTCCTGCAAAAGGGCCCTTGCTAAAAATAGACGTTGCTGTTGCCCTCCCGATAAAGAGTTGATTTGTCGATCTTTAAGAGTCTCCATTTCGAGACGCTTCAAAACCTTCCGCGCCCCCTCTTTATCTGCTTTAGTATACCACTTTAACCCGCGACACTTTCCAAAACGACCCATCAATACAACGTCAAATACCGTGATCGGAAAGTCCCAATCGATGCTCCCCTTTTGAGGGACATACGCAATGCGATGTTTTGCCTTCTTAAACGATTCCCCAAAAAAAAGAACCCTTCCAGAAACAGGAGAAACAATCCCAAGAAGAGCTTTAAGAAACGTACTTTTTCCCGCTCCATTAGGACCAATGATTCCCACAAGACTTCCCCTTGGAATAGAAACATTGATATCCCAAAGAGCAGAGGTTTTTTCATAGCTGACAGTTAGCTGATGAACATCTATTGTTTCTTCCATCATGATTCCTCGGCAAGCTGAGAACTTAAAGTCTGAACATTATGCTCAATCATCTTGAGATAAGATTCAGCCCCAGTCCCCCTTCCACCCATTGTATCTCCGTAAAGAGGAGTGGAGGCGATTTTAACATGAAGCCCCTTTTCTCGACAGATCGATACAATCTTTTTTAAAGCATCTTGATTGATGTTGGTTTCTGGAAAAACAACATGAATGCGGTGCTCACAAAGAAAATCGCTCACCTCCTGAATATCAAGAATGCTCATCTGCCCATCGGGAGCAAGTCCTTCAGGAGCTATAAAACGATCCATCCAATTCTCCTCCCCCGGTTCTGAAAGATATTTCTTTGCAAAATAGTGGAAAGCATCATGACTTGAAACAAGATACCTCTTCTCCGGAGGGATCAAGTGGATTTCTTCCAAAAGTTTTTGATCCTTAGAAATCATTTCCTTTTTTAACCTTTCTCCCCTCTCCAAAAAAAGGGTGCGATGAGAAGGATCTTTTTCAGATAACATCTCAACAATCGGGTCTATCACTTTTGAAAAAAGGGCAATGTCCATCCAAAAATGAGGGTCAAGAACCTCATCAACAATAACAAATGGGGTAGGATCCTTATGGTAAAGAAGATCGCCAAGGCCAATAGCTCGTGGATGAGACTCAAGCTGCCTCCTTAGACTCGCCCCATGCTCCAGTCCCAATCCATTGAAAAAGATAATATCTGCCCCCAAAAACTTTTCATCATCCCCTTTCACAAGCTCGTAGCTATGAGGATCTAAATCACCCATGATAAGGCTGATGTGATCTATTTCATCCCCCCCAATAGTCCCTACCAAATCATCAATAATTGCTGTCGTTGAAAGAACCTTTACCTTCCCATTTTGCTCTGAGAAAGAGGGGGGAGCTACCTTTCCACAACTCCCTAACAAACACACCAAAAGTAAGAGAAGAATTTTTTTCATCGATCTATATCCCTAAGGAGAGAAAAAGGGTAAATCCCTTTCGAACATCCATCAGTAAAAGCAATTTGTATTCCATAATTTCCCACCCTTACAATTTTTTCTCCCATTACGTTAGAGAGCACTTCCTTTTCCCCTAAACATCCCACACACGGACAATAAGATTGGACCTTATCGTACCTATAAAGGCTTTTCTTCCCATCTAACCATTCAATTGAAAAATGATACTGATCTTCCTCCCCTATTTTACACCCCTTTTCTTCATTAAATCCAGATAAAATCTCTTTCCCTAATTTATCGAAAAGAAGGGTTGATTTCCCTTCTCCATCCTTTCGGTTTAAAAATGGATCAATCGGAATTTCAGCAAGAAGAGGCACTTGAAATTCCTCAGAAAGAATCTTTCCTCCTCCCTCTCCAAATAACCGATGTTTTTTCTCTGATCCAGGCTCTAAAAAAAAGCTCATATTTTCAACAACACCTAATAGGGGAACCCCCATTTGAATCGACATCTGCATTGATTTTCTTACATCAAGAAGAGAAAGCTCTTGAGGTGTCGTTACAGCCACAGCTCCATTAAAAAAAAGTTTTTGCATCAAAGAGATCTGCACATCCCCGGTTCCAGGAGGAAAATCAACCAGAAGAACATCAAGAGAGCCCCACTCAACCTCCTCTATGAACTGAGTCACAATCTGATTCGCAATAGGAGCTCTAAGGACTGAGGGGCCTTTATTTCGTGGAAAGTAAGCCACCGACATCACCTTAATTCCTCTAGAAAGAGCTGGAATCACTTTATCGCCTTGAACCAAAGGAGATTCGGTCTCCGGAAGAAGGTGACGAAGAGAAGGGCCATAAATATCACCATCTAAAACCCCTACCTTCTTTCCCTCCCTCTGGAAAGCTTTTGCAAGCTCCGCTGTAAGGGTTGATTTTCCCACCCCCCCTTTGCCAGCTAACACCCCTAAAATAAAGCTGATATTTTTCAAATTTTTTTTATTCCCTTTGACTTCTTCCATAACAACATGACTCCAAGTGGTTAAAAGAAAATCTTGATATATCTCTATAAGAAGGAAGCTTATTAAGAGAGGAATTCCGATGCAACAATTAATTCTTGATTAAATCCTGTTGTTATACTAACATTGCCCAGAATATGAAATAATCTAGGCAGAGAGTTTGAACTAAACTGAAAAAACTCTAAAATAAATATTGCATAAAAAATCGGCAATATTATAAAAGTATGTCAAGATTAACAAACAAACTGTAATAAGTTAAAATTTAACTATTCAGTTTATAGAGACAATTCTGATTTCAAGGCAGAATAAAAAGTCAGAAGGTCTCTTGTTTATACTGCTCGTGGTTCAAAACTTGGGAATTTCCCAAAGTCGGCGCTTGGGGTTTGGTTCTATCGAAGCAGCCTATTATCCAAGAGATAGGAGTGATGCAGATAGGGTTAAAGATCGAGAGTCGTAAACAGGGAAAAACCAAGTTTTGAATCATGAGTGGTATGTGTCGTAAGCAAATAAACTTAATTGAAACAAGGGTGATATGTATGAGCTTTACCGAACAACAAACCGAGAAAACTAACACCAAAAGGCTTGAAGAGCTCGAAGGTGTTATCTCTAAGGCCATTAAGAAGGTCAGGGGAAGAAAAGAGAACGACCTTTGCAAATATATCCCTATGACGTCTGGGGGCTATATGCATCATTTTACTTTAAGAAAAATGAAATATAGAAAGCCTGAAGAACTTTCTTCTTTGATTGAAAAATTTATTATCAAAGCAGACCGCCCACTTGTTGTTCCCCCAAAACAAAGAGCTGCAAGAGGTTCACGAAAGAAGAAGGATCAACCAGCTTTTTCAAAACTACAACTTGAAAGATTGCTCAATATGGCAAGACTTTCTGGTGACAAAGAAATGATCTCTCTTCTTAGCCCAAAGAAAGCGTTGCCTCAGACCAAGCGTGAGCTGATTCAAGCTGTTCGTCAAGGAATTGTTGATCACGAGCTTTGGAACGCATACGTTGAGTCTGTCAACGCACAACAAGCCCTTATTGCAGCTGGCGCGGAGTCAATGACTGCAAAATAGTTAAGCAGATTCAAATCATTCTTTTCTTGAAGAGGCGCTTTATTCAAAGTGCCTCTTTTTTTTCTTGATTTCTATCCACAATGCTCTATAATGGGCGTGCTCATGAATTGAAACATTCCCTTCACTTTTCCAAACCCATTTGGAAGATTGAAGCAAATGTTTCAAAAGAATTATTAATGAAAGGAAACGAACTATGGCATCAACTACACAAGAATTTGGTAAGTGGAGATCTCGCCTATGGCCTGTCCACCGTTTTGAGCTGAAAAAGCTCATTCCGATGGTTCTCCTCTTTTTCTTTATTCTTTTTAACTACACCATTCTAAGAGATACCAAAGACACCCTTGTTGTCACGGCAGCAAAAGGATCGCAGGTCATCCCTTTCCTAAAATTTTGGGGAGTATTGCCTTGTGCAGTCTTATTTATGCTTCTCTATGCAAAGTTAAGTAACAAGCTAAGCAAAACAAAACTGTTTTATACCTCGGTGATCCCATTTGTGATCTTCTTTGGTCTTTTTGGATTGGTTCTTTATCCTATGAGAGAATCTCTTCACCCCCACGCGTTTTGTGACATGTTGCAAAACACTCTTCCCAGTGGATTCAAAGGGCTGATCGACGTCATCAGAAACTGGACCTTTTCCCTCTTTTATGTGATGTCAGAGCTATGGGGAAGTATGGCGATCTCACTCCTCTTTTGGGGATTTGCCAACGATATCAGTAAGGTTTCTGAATCAAGACGATTTTATACTATTTTCTCGATGTTTGCTAACATCTCCCTGATTATTTCAGGGCGCTTTATTAAGTGGGCGGCAAAAATTCGGGAAGGGCTTACGGCAGGAGACCCCTGGCAAGTCACCCTTAACTATACAATGTCAATGGTTGTGATTGCAGGAATTCTTGTCCTTGGAATCTACTGGTGGATCAATAAATATGTCCTTACAGACAAACGATTTTATGATCCAAGTGAGCAAAAGTCTGTCAAAAAGAAGAAGCCAAAGCTCTCGATGAAGGAAAGCTTCCTTTACCTCATCCGCTCTAAGTATTTGGGATGTATTGCCCTTCTTGTTATGGCATACGGAATCTCGATCAACCTTGTTGAAGTGACATGGAAAGATCAGCTTCACCATCAGTACCCAGACTATAATGACTACCAAGCCTTCATGGGAGGATTTTCTGAAAAAACAGGAATCATCACGATCCTTGTCACCTTCTTCCTCGGTGGAAGTATTGCAAGACGATTTGGATGGGGAAAAACGGCTCTCATTACTCCTGTAATGCTCCTTGTCACAGGGGTGGCCTTCTTCTCATTCATTATCTTCCGCGGTAGCTTAACCTCTACCATTGCAGCTCTTGGGTCAACACCTCTAATGCTTGCAGTGATTTTTGGAACAATCCAAAATATTGCCAGCAAGTCGTGTAAATACTCCTTCTTCGATCCAACCAAGGAAATGGCTTACATTCCCCTTGGCCAGGAAGAGAAGGTTAAAGGTAAGGCAGCCATTGACGTTGTCGGTGCACGTCTTGGAAAATCAGGAGGGTCCCTCATTCAGCAAGGACTTTTCCTCCTCATTAACACAGCTGTTGTAGGAGCGATCGCCCCTTATGTCGCGATCATCCTCCTCGCCATCATCTTTGTATGGATTACAGCAGCACGCTCTCTCAATAAGCAATTCCTAAACCTAACTGCAAAGAAGGAAGAGGAACAAGCGGCAGAAGAGACGAAAGAGCTGGAAGAAGCGGAGCCTACTGCAAAAGCAAATGCTCCAGCTGAAACAGCAACCACCTAAGCCAAAAAGATCAAACACTTTTTGCACTAAAAGCCCTTCAATAGGAGGGCTTTTTTTTATTATAAGCACAAAAATAGATAGCTTTCAGGAAGAGGAATTAGGTAAAATCACATCATGACGTTTCAATATGACCCTAAATATATCCGTAACTTCTCGATCATTGCCCATATCGA
>JAGROK010000069.1 GCA_020440285.1 Chlamydiia bacterium
CCATTCCCCCCCCTCCGCTTAAGTGCCTATTTAACCATAGACCAGAAAGCGATGACTTTTTGCAACCTCAGCCACTTTCCACTCCTTACTGATCTGAGAGGACAACAGCCCAAGGACATAGGGATTGTCCCTCCTGAAAACTTCCCTTCAGAGGGGCCCGATTACCTAGCACCTAGCTGGCGCAGTCAGATTAACCAACCCATCTTGGATACGGTTTACTTGAAAATGGGTGATAAGCGACTGATTGAATCGATTTACCAAAATCGTGAAGTGCTCCCAAACCCTACTGAAACAAACCCAGAAAGAGTTAAAAACTTAGCATCAGACTTGGGGCGGAACATGAGAGGGGTTCCCTTCGTCAAAGGACCTGGGATTATCTCAAATGCGAAAGGGGCATTTACCGTTAACGGAAAATACACCTACTTTGAAACTGGAGGAGGAAAGTATCAGCAAGGGCAATTCGTGGAAGGAGGAATTATTGAAGTGCGCCCTCCTTACGTCGCAGCTCCTATAAGAAAAACGGTTGCAACTGCTCCTGAAAATAATAAACTCTTGAAACTCACATCGACTTTTAGTACAACAGAAGACATCAAAGAAGCAGAATACTACCTAACGGCAACTCCTGTTCATTGGATCTCCCCTAAGATTACAAATTTTATTAGAGCAAGGATTTACTACGTTTTTAGCACCAACTTTGAGCCCAATGAGGGGCGCTTTTTTGGCAACTGGCACCTGAATAATTTCCTTGATTTCCTAAGCCATCCTCAACGAAATCATCAAGAGCATTCTGGCTTCTTATATCAATCGATCTTCACGAATATCAATGGACAACTAGATCCCCCTGTATGCAATTTTGTTCTTCATGATTTCACAACTATTCCACATGGAACTCCCTATCCAGAGTGTGACTGGGGGCTTGGAAATCAGAATCATTATTGACCTTAAAGCTTTAAGCAATTAAGATTTTGCGTTGTGGCAGATATAGATGAAGAAACACTTACCAACTTGACCAAGTTGTGTCGGATCAACTGCAAAGATGAGGAGCGGGCAAAGCTCCTCAAAAACCTTCGCTCGGTTCTCAAGTACTTTGACCAAATGAAGGAAGTTGACACGACAGATGTTCCCCCGTGCAATCACGTTAGTGGAGAAATAAGGTCAAACCTTAGAGAGGACATTGCCGATCAAAATCTTGATCGAAAGACTTTCCTTGATAATAGCCCTTCCCATGTGGGTGGTATGATTCGAGTTCCAACAGTCATTAAGTTTTAGAGGATTGGGCCGATGATGTATCGTAAATCAGCAGCAGCTCTTCACCTCGCATTTTTAAATGGGGAACATACAGCCTCAGAAATCACCTCCTATTTCTTAAACCGGATTCAAACTCTAGACTCCGATCTCCAATCCTTTTTAAATGTGTTTTCAGATCGAGCCATGGCAAAAGCAGCAGAACTTGATGTCAAGAGGGCCTCTGGTCTTCCCCTGGGCAAGCTTGCAGGAATTCCCATTGCAATTAAAGACAACATCCAGGTTAAGGGAGAGGTGACCACTTGCGGTTCAAAGTTTTTATCAAACTATGTCGCTCCCTATGATGCCACAGCAACAAGACTCATTGAAGAGGCCGATGGAATTATTATTGGCAAAACCAATATGGATGAATTTGCGATGGGATCCTCGACAGAAAATTCAGCTTATCAGAAAACGCGCAACCCGTGGAACCTTTCTTGCACTCCAGGGGGGTCTTCGGGAGGATCTGCAGCAGCAACAGGAGGGAGACTCATCCCCCTTGCCCTTGGGAGCGATACGGGAGGATCGATAAGACAACCGGCAAGTTTTACTGGAACTGTTGGCTACAAACCCACCTATGGAAGGGTTTCACGTTATGGATTAGTTGCCTTTGGCTCTTCTTTAGATCAAATTGGCCCTTTTGCCAATTCTGTTAAAGATGTTGCTTTGATGATGGAAGTCTTGGGACGTCCTTGCGAATTCGATGCAACCAATGTGAAAGAAACAGCAGAAAACTACCTTGATCATTTAGAGACGTCGATCCAAGGAAAAACCCTTGGGATCCCTTGGGGAGTTTTAAAAGATCTTTCAGGCTCCTCCTTAAGAGCCTTTGAAAAAAGTGTTGCGCTCTTAGAAAAATCGGGACTTAAAACAGTAGAGGTAAAACTCGACAAATTAAAGTATGGAATCCCTATTTATTACGTGCTGTCAACTGCTGAAGCATCGACAAACCTTGCCCGCTTCGACGGCATTCGATATGGGAAGCGCTCAGAAAAGGGAAAAACCCTCGATGAGATTTATGACTTTTCAAGGGAAGAAGGGTTTGGCCCTGAAGTAAAACAACGGATCCTTTTGGGGACGTTCGTTCTCTCTTCAGGCTACCAAGATGCTTACTACAAAAAAGCGCAAAAAATCCGAACCCTGATGATCGAAGAGTACAAAAAGGCTTTTGAAACCTGCGATCTTATTATCACTCCGACAACTCCCTCCTCCCCTTTTGAAATTGGGGGCATTCAAGATCCTTTAGAGATGTATCTTCAAGACCTTTATACCGTGAGCGCAAACCTTGCAGGACTTCCGGCAATCACCGTTCCAGCCGGACAAGATGAAAATGCCCTCCCTTTTGGCCTCCAATTTCTAGGGCCCCAAATGGCTGATGGAAAAGTTCTCCACTTCGCCTACCAGTTCGAAAAAGCCCTTGGACTAAGTGGCTTTATCCCTCCTCTATTTGATCGGGAGGTTAAGCAATGAGCCATATCTCTTATGAAGAGTGGGAGCCTGTGATTGGCCTTGAAATTCACGCTCAACTTAATACCCGCTCGAAGATTTTTGCTCGCTCTCCTAATCATTTTGGGGATGAGCCCAACACAAATATCGAGTTTGTCGACACTGGGCAGCCAGGAGCTCTTCCCGTTCTTAACAAGGAAGCGGTTGAAATTGCTGTTCGCTTTGGATGTGCAATCAATGCAAGGGTGGCTGAATTTAGCAAGTTCGATCGAAAATCCTATTTTTATCCAGATTCTCCCCGTAATTTTCAGATCACCCAATTTGACATGCCTATCATCATCGGGGGTGAAATCGTTGCTGATGTGGAAGGAAAGACAAAGACCTTCCCCATTCACCATGCCCACCTAGAAGATGATGCAGGGATGCTCAAACACTTTTCAGACTTTGCAGGTGTTGACTACAATCGGGCAGGGGTTCCCCTCCTAGAAATCGTCTCTGAGCCTTGCATGTTCTCCCCTAAAGATGCGACCGCCTTTGCCACCACCTTAAAGGCGATCATGCAGTACCTTGGCGTTTCAGATTGCAACATGGAAGAGGGATCGATGCGGATCGACACCAATATCTCTGTCCGCCCTAAAGGAGATAAAACCCTCCGCAACAAAGTCGAAATCAAAAACCTCAATTCCTTTAGCTACATGGAAATTGGAATTGAAGCGGAGATCAGGCGCCAAGTAAGGGCTTACACAGAAAGACCCCATGAAGATCCCAATATCGTTGTTCCAAGTAGTACTGTCCGCCTTGACCTCGATAAAAAAGAGACCGTTTTGATGCGCTCGAAAGAAGAGGCAAAAGACTACCGCTACTTCCCAGAACCTGACCTTCCCCCTATCATCCTTACTAAAGAGTATATCGAATCGATCCAAAAAGATCTCCCCGAACTCCCCCATCAACGGTTTGAAAGGTATATCAACACATTAAAGCTCTCTGAATATAACGCCTCTATCCTTGTTAGCGACAAAGAACTTTCCGACTACTACGAGAAGGCTCTTAAAGAGTGCGATAATGCCAGCGCCCTTTGCAACTGGGTAACCGTTGAATTCGTTGGACGGTTTAAGGAGAGTGGAATCCCTCTCCATAAATCGGGCATCCTCCCTGAGCACATCGCAAAGCTTGTCTCCTATATCGACGCGAAAAAAATTACGGGACGGATCGCAAAAGAGGTCGCCGATATCATGGCAAGTTCTCCTGGGCGCGATCCCGAAATCATTATTAAGGAAAACCCCAATTTCCAAGCGGTCCACGATACCTCAGCTATCGAACCCATCGTCGATGAGGTCCTATCGGCCAACCAACAATCGATCGAAGACTTTAGAAATGGGAAGGATAAAGCCTTTAACTTCCTCGTCGGGCAGGTGATGAAGCTCTCAAAAGGAAAAGCCTCTCCCGACGTTGTTAAAGAGCTCATTACTAAAAAGATCTCTTAGAGCTACGATTGATAAAGGCTTATGGAACGATCAACCTTTTTAGATCAACAACGCCATCCATTTACCGAACCTTCCCTCCCAACTTTTTGTGAGCGCCTTCTGATTAAAACTAAATTTTTATTCACAAACACCTCCTCCATGAACAAAATAAGTGAAGCTTTTTCGCATCCCCATAATTATGGGCGTTGGATCGACCCTAAAGAGATTAGGGTCAGGTTTTGTTGCGTAAATGAATTGCAAGCGGCATGACTCTACCGAGTCTTGGATGTTTAAGCTGCTACCCACCGACCTTTTGGCATTCCTAACCGGGTCATTTTGTTCATCGCGATTGATTTGGCATATAGCTCCGCTTTTTGTTTCTTCAGCTCCCTAGATCGGAATTCCCCTCCAAAGAGTCTTTTAAACCTGGAC
>JAGROK010000070.1 GCA_020440285.1 Chlamydiia bacterium
ACCTGAATAGGTGCTGCTTCGAGGAGATTAAATCTGGGGCGTTGGCTTTGGCAAAACTCCAACTTTTGAAGTTGATTGGGTATAGCTTTTCCTATGGAAAATTTCATCGTTGTCCTCCTTCGAAAGTCCGATTTGGACTTCCTGCATCGGACGCCTTGAACTTTTTCTGATAGGAAAATCTCTTTCAGCTTGTTTTAATTGACGACGCGCCCTAGTTTTTCGATGGTGCTCTTTGTAATGAACACTGCTTGTTTAGGGTGATAGGCTTCGATAAATGATCTAAATCCCCTTGTGATTGTAGGGCGACTCACGTTTTGGAATTTCCTTTCTTAAGAGCGAATCCATTTAACCCTACTTAAATTACTATTGCGTCTATTTAGTGGGGTATATTTAATCTGAGAATCTGTCAACCCGGGGTTATATTACATCATTTCAATGCTGGGTAGGTGAAGCAAAAGAAATGAACGACGTTGAAGAAATAGTGGCAGAAAATGCTACTTTCAATCGACCTTGTTGCCTGGTAGACCCCTCCATATATGAGGCTGGCGATAAAGGTAAGGGAGAGATGGCTAAGGTCATGGACAAAAGTGAAGTGGAGAAGGGCAAAGAGAAGAGAGATAGCGATCACGCTAAAGGTTCCCGACCATTTGGTATTGAGATATTCGTTTAGCTCTCTTTGCAGAAATCCTCGGAAAAAGGCCTCTTCAGGGATGACCACAAAGAAGAGGTTAGCAATGAGCCAAATAGCAGAAATATGGGGGAGCTTGAGATCGATTTCGACAAGGTGGAGGTAAAGGGCAAGGACGGTTAAGACGATGACTCCAAGGAGGGTTAGCGCGATAGTTTTTAAAGCAACGGTGCGAAGATGCATGCGGGAAAGAAGGGGAATCGAGATCGCTAAAGGGAAAAACCCGATGAATGGTTTGTCGAAGTTAAGGTAGAGAGAATAGGGATAGGCTTTTGGACTAATTTGAAGGTTTTTACCGATTGCCCAGTTGTGAAACCCTGGAAAGAAGTGCCCCAGTAAAGCAATTGAGATTAAGAAAGCGATGGCGATCACGATCAGGCGGAGATTCCCTTTTATTTTTCCTGTTAGGGTCAGATGGGCTCCTCCAAGAAGAGCTAAGGCGACAAAGATTTTTAAATCGATCAATTTTCCGATAAAGGCAAAAATAAATGAAATGGCAAGAAACGATCCCCAGAGCCATGGGGCTCGATGAATCCAAAGGCTGATGAAGGCGAGGATTAAAGAGATGAAGGCAAGAGAGGCGATTGGATGGTGGATAAAGGTAAAATAGGTCATAGGGTTTGGGAAATGAACTTCTCACTGAGGTATTCGTAGATCCCTGAAGGGCCTCCTTCTCTTCCAAATCCAGACGATTTAATCCCTCCAAAGGATGCCTCGGGAGCGCTTGGAAGGGGATCGTTCAG
Source organism: Chlamydiia bacterium (assembly GCA_020440285.1). Lineage (GTDB taxonomy): Bacteria > Chlamydiota > Chlamydiia > Chlamydiales > Simkaniaceae > Neptunichlamydia. Next base: position 1,432 of record JAGROK010000070.1, read on the forward strand.
CCCGATGATCCCAAATTGGAGAGCCTTTATCATACGTTCGGCTCGCTTTAGGTTTTCAGTATAGACGTAGGAAGCAAGGCCGTAAGGGGTTTGATTGGCGAGTTTGATCACCTCATCTTCTTCGGTAAAGGTAATGATAGGAGCAACTGGAGCAAAAGTTTCTTCATTAAAGATGAGCATTTCAGGGGTGACATCGGTTAGAATTTCTGCTTGGTAAAGTTCTTTCCGTCCGAGGTATGCTTTTGCCCCCTTTTTAAGGGCATCTTGAACGTGGATCTCTGATTTTCTTAAAGATTCAGGATGAAGGCAAGTTGAAAGCTCTGTCTTTTCTTCACGGGGATCGCCCACAACCATTGCTGAGACAATTTCGGAAAACTTTTTCAGAAACTCTTCTTCGATCGACTTATGGACAAAGATCCGATTGACGCAGATACATGTTTGCCCACTCATTCGAAACTTTGCTTCTGCAGCCCCTTTTGCTGCTGCATCGATATTAGCATCTTCAAAAACAATAAAGGGGGCATTTCCACCAAGTTCTAATGTGGCTTTTTTTAACGTTTTCGCTCCTCTCATATAAAGGTCTGTTCCAATCTCAGAGCTGCCGGTGAAGGAGAACTTGCGAATGGCTGGGGAATTCATAAGAGCTGGAACAATCTCTTCCCCTTTCCCAAAAAGGACTTGAAGTGCATTTAAGGGAAGGGCTGATTCGGCGCAAATTGTCATGAACATCATCATAGAAGCGGGGGTAAACGAGCTTGGCTTGACAATCACGGGGCACCCTGCAGCAAGTGCGGGGGCAATTTTTCGAGCAGCCATTGCAACGGGAAAATTCCAAGGGGTAATCACAGCACATGGACCAATGGGTTCATAACGGATCTCAAGCTTTTTATTCTCTTTAGAAGAGGGAATCGTTTTTCCATAAACCCGTTTGACCTCTTCAGCAAACCACTTAAAGTAGTTAGCAGCATAAGTCACTTCACCTCGAGCATCAGGCATGGGTTTTCCCATATCAAGGGTAATACATTGAGCGATATCTTCTTTGTCCGCCATGAGATCATTGGCAATGCTTTCAAGTAGGGCAGCTCTTTCATAAGGAGATAAAGGGAGGTGGGGATGCTCTTCAACGACTTGAAGGGCCTCATCGATTTCTTCCTTTGTTGCAAATGCGATCTTTCCCCATTCCTTCCCTGAAACAGGGGAGATAAGGGGATGTTTATCTCCTTGATAAGAGAGCCTCCCATTGACCATAGAACCAATATCTTCTAGAATAAACTCATCCACAAAACAACCCAATTTTAAACCAATTCAGCTACATTTTTTGGATACCATAGCCGATTTACAAAAAAAAGGAAAATAGCATAACCATGATTACGAGATGATCGTAGCATTGTCAAATTAGAGCTTTTCTGGGTATAATTGGGAGGCAATGGAGATTCAAGAGCTAAAGTTAAAAGGGGCAAAGATGATCTCTCCGAAAGTCTTTAGAGATGGGAGGGGGTTTTTCCTTGAAAGTCATCAGGTGGAGCGCTACCACGAAGGGGGAATTGACACCCCCTTTGTCCAAGACAATCACTCCTATTCAGTGCAAGGGACGATTCGAGGGATGCATTTTCAGTCAGAGCCTGGGCAAGCAAAGCTAGTTCGGGTGGCTGTTGGAAGAATCTATGATGTGATTGTCGATGTTCGCCCCGACTCTCCAACATTTGGGAAGTGGGAAGGGGTTTATCTCGATGATCAGACCCATCAACAGCTCTTTATTCCAGTAGGGTTTGCTCACGGTTTTTGTGTTGTAAGTCCTGAAGCACATGTCCTTTATAAAGCAAGTGCTCCTTATAATAGCGAAACAGAAAAAGGATTTCGATTTGATGATCCTGAAGTAGGGATCAAATGGCCTGTCAAAGAGGCAATTATTTCTGAAAGGGATCGAGCCAATCCTTATTTTTACGAACTGAGGTGGTCATGAAACTATGGATAATTGGAAGAAATGGAATGCTTTCCCGAGCACTCCAGCGTAAGTGTCGAGAAAAGGGGATTGACTTTGTGGCAACCTCACGAAAAGAGGTAGATGTTGAAGATGAAGCTGCTTTGAAGGCGCAATTTGAAACCCTCCATTTTTCTCACGTGATCAATTGCTCTGGATATACGGCTGTTGATCTTGCAGAAGAGGAAAAAGAGCGTGCTTATGCCCTGAATGCTGAAGGGGTAGCATTGCTTGCAAAGCTATCTGCCCTCCATAAGAAAAAACTCATTCATTTTTCGACCGATTATGTGTTTGATGGGAAGGAAAAAGAGTATCATGAAGAAGCTGAGACGGCTCCTCTTTCTGTCTATGGAAAAAGTAAAGAGGAAGGGGAAAAACTATTACATAAGCACCATCCACAGGCTCTTTTGATTCGAACGTCGTGGCTTTTTGGGAAAGAGGGAAACCATTTTGTAAAGACAATGATTCGCTTAATGCAGGAAAAAGAGGAAGTCCATGTTGTCGACGATCAATGGGGGAGACCCACTTATGCAGATGATTTGGCTGAGGAAACGTTAACTCTCCTCGATGATTCAGGGATTGTTCACTATGCCAATCATGGAGAGACCACATGGCATGGATTTGCTGAGGTGATCAAGAAGAAATTGGAAGAGAAAAAAGTAGCGTTCAAATGTCAAAAGATAAAGCCGATTTCTACTAAGACATTTGATGCAAAAGCATCTCGCCCACTGTCTGCGATTTTAAAAACAAAAAGGTTTTCTCCTCGCCATTGGGAAGAAGGGCTCGAAGAGGTTATTGATCATGTTACTCAACCTTGAAAAGGCCCATATCTTAGTTACAGGGGGGGCGGGCTTCATGGGATCTGCCTTCATCCGCTACATCTTGAAACAAGAAAGTTTCAAAGGACATGTAACAAACCTTGATCTTTTGACCTATGCTGGGAATCTCGCAAGCGTTGCCTCTGTTTCTGCTGATAAACGTTATACATTTTGCCTAGGAGATATTCGAAATTACTCCCTTCTGGTTGACATTCATAGCGAAAGAAAGATTGACCTCATTGTCCATTTTGCAGCAGAGACCCATGTTGATCGAAGCATCGACCATCCTCAAACGTTTCTTGAAACCAATATTATGGGAACTTACAGTTTGCTGCAGCTAGCTCGGGGAAAACAGATCCATTTTCATCACATCTCAACAGATGAAGTCTACGGAGCGCTTGGGGAAGAGGGACACTTTACTGAAGAGTCTCCCTATCGCCCCAACTCCCCTTACGCAGCTTCGAAAGCGAGTAGTGATCATTTAGTGCGAGCCTTTGCAAAGACTTATGGGGTCTCAACCACTCTCTCCCATGCAAGTAATAACTATGGCCCTTTTCAGTACCCCGAAAAATTTATTCCCTTAATGATTCAAAATGCTTTGGAGGGAAAGCCTCTCCCTGTTTATGGAAAAGGAGATAATGTCCGTGAGTGGCTCTTTGTGGAGGATCACGCTCGCGCCATTTGGACCATCTTAAGCTGCGGAGAAAGGGGAGAAGTATATAACATTGGAGGGGGAAATGAGAGGAGTAACCTTGATCTTTTGCACCTTATTCTTAAAGAGGTCGAAGAAGTGACGGGAGAGAAGAACCTGGAGCGTTTAATTACCTTTGTTTCTGATCGACCTGGCCACGATTTTCGTTATGCAATGAGTGGGGCAAAAGTTGAAAAGCTTGGGTATCTTCCAATGTGGTCTTTAGAGAAGGGGATTCGTGAAACGGTTCAATCTTTTCCAGGAGTGTGTGTATGAAAGTTGTGTGTGTGATTCCAGCTCGCCTTGCTTCAAGTCGATTCCCTCGCAAGGTACTCTCAATGCTTGGAGAAAAACCCCTTCTTCAATGGGTTTGGGAAGGAGCGCAAAGTGCTCGTATATTTACCGATGTCGCTTTTGCTATCGATGATCACGAGACCGCTCGTCTTATCGATTCATTTGGGGGGAGACACTATATGACCTCTCCTGATTGTCTATCAGGAACCGACCGTTTAATTGAGCTTCAAAGTGCAGGAAAGCTCAAAGGAGACATCTGGGTGAATTGGCAAGGAGACGAGCCTTTTATCCATCGAGAAATGATTGAAAGTCTTTTATCAACCACCGATCAAAATTATGACATTTGGTCGTTAAAAAAAGAGATTCAAAGGGAAGAGGAGATCGATGATCCAAATGTGGTGAAAGTGGTGACCGACCCAGAAGGTCGGGCTCTTTATTTTTCTCGCTCTCCTATCCCTTACGATCGTGATGCTCTTGAAGACATTACCTATTACAAACATATTGGAATTTATGCTTTTACAGATAAGGCCCTTCAAAAGATTTCCACGTTTTCACCGAGTAGATTGGAACAAGCAGAAGGGCTAGAGCAGCTCCGCTTTCTTGAAAATGGCCTTTCCATTCAAGTCCATGAGACCCCTCACGAGACGGTGGGGATCGATGTTCCTGATGATTTAGCGCGCGCGATGGATCGCATTTCTTCAGAGCTTGCTTTCTAAATTAAAAAGTTTTATACTCCCTTTCCATATGGAAAGAATTGGACGAGAGACCTCCTACTCTCAAATCTTTTATTCTTGCGTGGAAACCCTAGTGCAGCGGGTTGATGAGTATGCCTGCCTTTCTTTTCAGTGGATCAATGATTCCTTCAATCCCCCTCCGTCTTATCAAGATGTTGAAAGATACGAAGATCAGCAGGAGATGAAGAACCTGCGGCTTGAGGAGATGAAGAACCTGCGGCTTGTCAGAGATCTAGCGAGCTGGGAAAGCATAAAAAATCCGATTAAATGGGTGATGAATTTGACCTCAGGACCAGATAATAGACCTGTGATACAGCTCGGGGGTAGAAATCCATTTTTTGTGGTTAGATTGCCTCGTCGCCAACATATTCATCTTCCTGAACCGATTAAAAATAAATTATTAAATATTCCTGATGACAGTCTCGATATTTTCTTTGCCATTTATGACAAGCCCAATGATGGGAGCGATGAGTTTAACCTTACCCTCCCTCAGCTAAATGAGAGGGGAAATGAGGTTTCTGTAGGATTTTACGGAGGGACAGGGATCGAAAGAGGAAGGTTAGAAACGGTTCCTTGGCATTTTATCCGTCGCTATTCGATGGATGGAGGAGATCACTTTAAAGCCCGTCTTACTGGAGAGGTGGGAGCCTTTACAATGGGCGCCTATGCCTCTGACTGTCGAGGTCCCTACCGAGGGATTGCTCTTTATGGGCTCGTTTTATCTCAGGAGGGAAGGGGAACGGTTCTTCGAGAGGCCCTTCGGCAGTCGTTTAATGAAAAGAAATCTTTGGAAACGTTTGTTCAATTCGCGGGGGATGATCTCCCTCAAATTTTTACCTTTAACAACGACTACTGAGTGGTTGACATAAGGGGGCAGAAGGGGGTATTTTATATCGTCTAAAGAGTAGGATTGTGATGTCAACAGAAGAGCTCCTCGCCGAGCGGGAAGAATATAAATATGGCTTTAGAACGGAGATCGAGTCCGATCTTTTCCCTAAGGGGCTTGATGAAGAGACGGTTAGGGCTCTTTCTGCAAAGAAAGAAGAGCCTGAATTCATGCTCAAGTTCCGCTTAAAAGCCTTTCAAAAATGGAAAACCATGTCTCCACCTAACTGGGGACATTTGAAGATCGATCCAATAGATTTTCAAAAGATGCGCTACTACGCTGCTCCAAAGAAAAAGCAGGAGCTAAGTAGCCTTGATGAGGTTGATCCTGAAATTCTCAAGACATTTGATCGACTCGGGATCCCTCTAGAGGAGCAAAAGCGGCTTAGTAATGTGGCTGTTGATGTTGTCTTTGACTCTGTCTCTCTCGGAACCACTTTTCATGAAACACTAGAAAAAGCAGGGGTTGTCCTTTGCTCGATGAGTGAAGCGGTGAAAAAATATCCTGAGCTTTTAGAAAAATATTTGGGAACCGTTGTTCCCATTGGCGATAACTTTTATGCAGCTCTGAACTCGGCAGTGTTTTCTGACGGTTCTTTTGTCTATATTCCAAAGGGAGTCAGGAGCCCCATTGAACTATCAACTTACTTTCGGATTAACGAGCGGGAGACTGGGCAATTTGAAAGGACTCTCATTATCGCAGAACCAGGCTCTTATGTGAGTTATCTAGAAGGGTGCACCGCCCCTGCTTATGATGAAAACCAGCTCCATGCAGCTGTTGTTGAGTTAATCGCTCATGATGATGCAGAGATTAAGTACTCTACAGTGCAAAACTGGTATGCAGGAGATCGGAAAACTGGGAAAGGGGGGATTTATAACTTTGTGACAAAGCGGGGCAAGTGCGCTGGAAAACGATCGAAAATCTCTTGGACGCA
>JAGROK010000071.1 GCA_020440285.1 Chlamydiia bacterium
AAGATAAGAAGATTGCATGTTGGATTCGAAGGAAGCGATGGCAAGTGGAGAGGGCAATATCATGGCTTCAAAGAAAGTTCAGACGACTTGTTGTGTGTTGGGAAAGAAAATTAGATTACTGGAAAGGATTCTTGAATTTTAGCCTTATCAAATACTGGGTGGATAGATTATCGGGATAGGCTCTTATTAAAGAATTAAAAAAAATCCAGACTGGCAAGAAAAATCGCTTAAATTATTTACTTGAACTTCAAAAACAACAAGAACGACAAGGCCTTAAATTGTCTAATGAGAAATTAGATGATATTAATCGACTAAAAAAAGAAATTAAAGAAATTGATGAGGAAATTTTAGAAACTGAAAATGAACACCGACGCTTAGGATATCTTAAAAGCCTACATGGTCAACTGATTAGAGATTTCACTCCAATATTAGGGAAAAAGGCTGCAGCAATGTATGAATCTTACCTTGGGATCCTCGATAACTGCATTGCTAACCACAATGCCCCAGAGACTTATCTCGACAGAGCTATCCTCCACTTTCTAGAAGGGAATCAAATCAGCTGCCTTGAGGATATTAAAAAGCTTTTCGAAATCACCCCTGACAAAATGCTCTCGGAAGATCTTGCATCACGATTAGAGCTAACCCAAGGAAAAATTGAATGTGAAGTAGGTCTTTTTAATGAGGCGCTCCAGACCCTTTCGCACTATATCGAGAAGCATCCTCACAATAAAGAAGCATTCTTGGAAAGGGCCATAACACTCTTTCAAAAAGAAGACTTCCATTCTGCATTGGAAGATTTTGCAACTTTAGGGCTTAAAGAGAACCTCATCAGCCCTACACTCACTGAGGAAGTTGAGTTTTCAGCTGGAGTCATTAAAGGGATCACACTTGAATCTACCCAAGTCCTTGCCAATTTCATCCCTTCATCTCTTGCTCTCATTAACGCTCTCAGCCATGGACTATGGGCCCTTGCCACCTCTCCTAATGAAGTAACTCGTGAGATGTATTACGCGTGCCAAAATGCTCTTGCATTTGTTAAACAACACCAAGTGGAGGGAGTCTTTCAAACCCTATTTCCCGAATTTAAGGAGCTCGTTGAAAAAGGTGACAAGCTCTCTCATATGGAGCAAGGGGAACTTCTTGGAAAAGTTGTGGGGCGCTTTGGCACTGAATTCCTCCTCTTAAAGGGGACTGCGCAAGGGGTCAAAATTTATCGAGATCTAAAAAGGGCTAACTCCTTTCTTACCCTCGAAAGGATGTCCTCCTCAGTAGAGGCGAAGCAAATCCTTATCAATAACCATAAACAGTGGTCAAAAAAAATTGCCCCCATCATTGAAGAGCTAAAAACTTCAAAGCATATCGACAAAGAGCTCTACAATATTTTCAAAAACCAACCCCTTTCTGAGCTCCAAGTGCGTCATGTCCTCCACCAAGCCGGATTTAAAACCTTTCCAAGGCCAAAGGGAGTTCCCTCCAATTGGGAAGCCAGTATATCGAGAAAAAATGGTGGAATGAGGTATCGACTTAAAATTCCTGGAAAAGATGATGCATTCGAATTAGGAGTAGAGGTTAGGGTTATGCCTGGAAATCCAAATGCAAAATGGCCATCTCAAAAACAACCGTATGTTATGCATAATTCGAATGGAAAATTTTTAGATAAGCATGGCAACATTGTTCTAAGGGATTCGGAGCCAGCACATATACCATTAGGAGAATACGATTTTAAT
>JAGROK010000072.1 GCA_020440285.1 Chlamydiia bacterium
AAATAAGCATCATCTCTTTCAAAAGAAGGGCACTTTTTTTGATGCTTTCATCTAAAATTGCTAGTTTCTCCTTCATAGGTGAAAAATCAACCGCCTCTCCTTGTTGAATACTTTGGTGAACCCGCGCTGAAAGATCGCCACTCCCTCCTGGAACCATTAAAGGGCCATCTGGAATCCCTTTCAAAGCAAGTCCTCGAGTGCTCGCATTGACAAAGGTTATTTCCTGATGCTCTTTTGCAAAAGCTTCGAGCCACTTTTTGCTCATTAAAAAATCGGGGCGGGTATAAACCACTTTTCCCTCTCGATCTTCCATTTGAATTGGGTTGAGCCTCTCATCCATCCCCTCTACCCCTTCAGCATACGATGCTTCATCATAAATGCACAGATCCATCCCAACAAAAAAGATCGGATTGCAACCTAAAAGGGTGGCGACCCTCACAGAAAATGTTGAGACATTCCATCCCACATCAGATGGAGAAAGGTGAAGCTCTTCAGACAGCCATTCTTCCAAGGGGAAACTCCCACTTTGTCCTAAACAAAGTTTCGGACCATGATGGTGTTTAAGGAGGGTATGGCTGAGTTGGTTTTGATAAAAAAGGGGGGCTTCAAAATGATTTTGTCGATAAAACCTCTCCGTTGGCGGATCAGGATCGAGGGCCGCTGCAAAGTGGATCGGAAGACAGGCCCTTGAAAGGGGGGCTAAAGCAGACCCCCCTCCTATAATCAAAGCGCGGTCTTGATTTTTCCTGATGTCTTCAAAAGAATCCATAAGGGATGGGCCTGCCCCACATACAATCGCTGGAATCCCTTCAAACCTTCCAGCAAGAGACTCCCCTTTTTTAACCGGTTCATTCATCGAAAGATTTTGAAATACATTGGAAAGAAGAGAAACGCCAAAGTCATTATAGAGACAAAAGGTCAGTTCCGTTCCCAATACCCAATCTGCAATCTCTTTTGGATTCCCTCCAAAAAGCTCCCAAGGCTTAAAAAGGTGCTCCCATGCATAAGGGCGAAAGTCATTCCCAATCTTTACACGAGGATGCTCCATGAGGGAAGGGGAGAGGGTGTGGAGCATCTGAGGATTTTCAGGGATAAAATAGATTTTCCTCCCATCTTGACCATTTAGCCAATCAAGAATTTTCCCTTGCCAAGATTCATCCCCCAAAGCAAATAAATAAAGGGCCTTTGTTTTTTCCTTTGGCAGAGGAAAAGAGGCAAACGGAACCTGAGAAACCTCTTCGGTTCGGAGCTTAAAAGCAAAAAAAGAGTTTTTCTTTTCAAGTGCGCCTAAGTTGCTCATAAGTGGGGAGTTGATTCCTGCTGTTTAAAGAAAGGTCCTTTTCCCATCGTAATAGGAACCCCTCTTCATTCGCAAGACAAATCAAAGGAGCCTCAATAAAGGCGTTATATCCGAGCACTTGAGCAAACATTTTCTCTTTCAAAGGGACCGCTTTGCACTCAATGAGGAGGAGAGGATGGAGAGTTTCTGAGTCAAAACAAAGAAGATCGATGCGACGATTTGGGACCTTTTTCCCTTTTAGTCCTGGCAGTTCAGATAAAGATTTTTCAACAGCAATCGCATGAGGGGGATATCCAAGATCGACAACGAGGTGGGAAAGGAGCTTTTGTCGAACAATCTCTTCAGGAAGAGCATCAACCCATTCCTTCCGAATCCCATCATAGATCTGCCTATTCGGGGGAGACAACACCATAGCTGCCGTCACGTCGTCGGTAGATCACCTTTAAATTTTGCTCCTCTTCACTTCGATAAATCATGAAATGATCATTGGAAAGTTCCATTTTCATCACCGCTTCATCCATTGTTAAGGTTTTTAAAGGACGTTTCTTCCGCTTGAGCACCTTTGGAAGAGAATACTCTTTTTCTTCAAGGGTTTGATTGTTTGCATCAATGATTTCTTGGTTGATCTCTTCAATTTCATGTTGAGCATGCTCGAGGACATTCACCTCCATCTCACTGACCGCAACCCCTTTCGCATGGTGATCTTGAATCCGATCCTTCCACTTGCGGAGCTTTGTATACAGACGCTCAAAGGCCTTATCGATGGCAGAATACATGTTTTCAGTAGTCGCATGAACATTCACCCGAAAGTGAGAGAACTTCATGATGATATCAACAGTATGGTTCAACTTTTGGACATCAAGATTGACACGAACATCGATAATGTGAGTAGAAAGAGCTTCAATTTTTGAAATCTTTTCCTCAACATATTCTCTAAGTGGCTTTGTAATTTCAATATGTTTTCCAATAATGTTAATTGTGTACTCTTGCTGATCAAATTTCTTCGAACTTTCGGCCATAGATCACCCCTTTGGTTGAATCATCAGCATAACTAAAAACATCCTTTTAATTCAACCCCGGAGTGCGCCCTATTTATGCAGCCCTAAAGGGAAAAATAGGTCGCATTTCGGGGTTTAATACAAGAACCCATCCCAATAAAAAGTTCCAGTTTATTGAGTGTGAGCATGAAGCTCATTACGACAAAGATGACCGCTGATTTTTGCAACTAGACACTGGACTTTGACGAAGAAGAGCGTTTAGTTGGGATCGAAGTTCTCCAAGCCTTGCAAAAGCTACCCGCTAAACTGTTCAACATCAAAATAGACTAAACCCTATTGACACGTAAAAACTATCAACTTCAACTGTGTCAATGAATCTATCCAAGTAAAGTTTTGAATGCTATACTCTACCCTTCTTAACACCTAGGGAGGTAATATGGCTGGATTTCAGTGTTTATCAGACAAGCAGTGGCAGCTCATTGAAAGTCTTATCGATC
>JAGROK010000015.1 GCA_020440285.1 Chlamydiia bacterium
GAAAGGTTCGAACAAGGCGGCTCATTGAACTGGGAGGGCTTGTTTCAAAAGCTGGGGTTGAAGGGCTCAACAATAATGCCCTATTGGGGGCCCTTTTAGAGATTGAGGGAAAGATGAAAGAGGAGTCGACTGTAAAAAAGTGGAAGGACAAAGGGGCTGCTGCTTTTGAAAGGGACAAAGCTCAAAATGGGGAGCCTTTGATTGTTTCGTTTGATGCAGAGCCTCCAAGAGAGGCAAAGGATAAGCTGAGAGATCTCGGTTTAAGATGGAACCGCTTTAGAAGGGAGTGGCAGGGTTATGCCAAAAAAGAGACTCTTGAGGAGAATTTGAAGGAGTTTGGTGCTCTGGTTGAGTCGGTGGAGTAGGCAATGGAAATGTCTTTGAGAGTTTTTTTCAATCGATGGTTTGCAGGGATGGTATGCTTGGGAATGATCGCTCTTATTTGTTCGTTTTTGGTGGTCCATCTCTTTCATTTAAAGCCTTGCGTTTTATGTAAGCTTCAAAGGATCCCTTTTGCTCTTTTAGTTGCGAATGCAACTTTGGGGCTCATCGGTCCTTACAAAAAGGGATTTTTTAAGGTCACTCAGCTGTGTCTTGGCCTGGGGGTTTTACTCGGAGGGGTCCATTTCTTGATGCAGATGGGGATGGTTCCTGATTTCTGCGTTTCTCAAAGGGGGTTTGACTCTCCTGAGGCTTTTTTAAAGGGGCTTCAGGGGCCCAAATGTTCTCAGGTTGCTTGGGATGTAGGGGGCGTTCCTGTTTCTTTGATGAGCGCTACCCTTCAGGGGCTTGTTTTGTGGGTCTCTATTCGTTTGAAGGCAATAGTGAAGCGGAGGGTGCTATGCAAATGAAGGTTTTTGTTAGTAAGTTTTATCCTGAGGAATTTAGGAGAAAGGGGGACCAAGAAAAGTATTCTTCTAAGGGAACCTGTGAGATCCATCTCTTATTGGGACCTGTTGAAATGGACTTAAAAAATATTACGTATCGGATTGATCATGAGGGACGGATCAGTCTAAAACCCCCTTTTAGGGTCCACTCGAATAAAAAAAGGGGGATAAAACCAAAGTTGGTTCCCTCGATTGTTTTTAAGGAATGCAAGGTGTGGGAAGAAATTGAAAAAGCAGTTAAGGGAGAGCTTTTTAAGGAAGTTCATGAGCTCCCCAAAAAAAGATCCTTGCAGTTAGATCTTTTCCAAGAAAAAAACTAACGAGATTTTCCACACCACCAACAGATCTGCCTGACTTCAGGGTTATCGGATCCACAAGAACTACATGTCCAGCTGCAAATGATGGGAAAAATCGTTAAGACTGCAACACAAAAAGCGTTCATACATACTTCCTTTTTTTTTTGAGAAGGGCTCCTCCTTTTAAAAGAGAATAAAAAAATTTTGGTAGCATTATTTTTATGCAGAAAGTATCAAAAAATGAGAGTGCTCTCCCGTATCTCTCTTTTCGATAAAGACTCTCTGTAAAAAAAATTTCTTCATTCAAAATCTCAAAATGTTATCCTTTCCCTGATTAAACAAGAGAAGGCCGTAAGATGGGTAAAAAAATCACCTTCCTGTCGCTTACTATTTTTGCTCTTTTTCTTTCTTTACTCATTTATTCACAAAAACAATCAAAACCCCCTAAAAAAAATGTTCTAAAAATCTCGCTGCCAAGCGATGTTTCGACACTTCATATGGCTTTTAACCGAAGTGCATCGATTATCAATTCTTCTCACGTGATGAATCTTCTTTTTGAAGGGCTTATGCGGAAGGATAAAAATGACGTTCCAAGGGAAGCGGTCGCTGAAAGGGTTGAAATTTCAAATGATGGAAAACAGATCACTTTTTACTTAAGAGAGACAAAGTGGAGTGATGGAGCCCCTGTGACAGCGCATGATTTTGAGTACGCGTGGAAAAGGGGGATTGACCCTCATTCAAAAAATCTTATCCCCTCCCCTTATTATTACTACCCGATTAAGAATGCAAAGAGGTGTATTGATGGAGAGGTTTCGATAGACCTTGTTGGGATTAAGGCAATTGATCACAAAACTCTTAGAGTGGATCTAGAATACCCCTCCCCTTATTTTTTAGAGATCGTTTCAACTCCTATGTTTTTCCCAGCTCCTAAACACATTGCAAAAGAAAACCCTCGTTGGGCCTTAGGTCCTAAAATTGTCTGTAACGGCCCCTTTACCTTAGAGACATGGCGGCAAAACCAAGATCTTTTTCTATCTAAAAATCATGCGTATTGGGACGCAAACCATGTCTATTTAGACGGGGTCGATGTTGCCATTATTCCAGACAGTCGGACTGCTTTGAGCTTATTCATTAAAAAAGAGCTGGATTGGTTAGGGTCTCCTTTTTATGGGATCTCCTATGACATTTCCTATGATCTAATTGATGATTGGACTGAAGATGCGATTACTGTTTGCATCCTCATGAATACTCAAAAGTATCCTCTGAATCATAAAAAATTAAGGCAGGCTCTTTCTTATGCCATTGACAGGGAAGCGATTACCGACAATGTTTTTCATTTTTCAGCAACCCCATCAAGCTCTATCCTTCCCATCCCCATGAGAGTCACTAAAAAGTCTTGCTTTCAAAGTGATCCCATCTTAGCAAAGACCCTTTTTCTAGAAGTTCTTGAGGAACTAGGGACCTCTCTTAAAGAGTTTCCTGAAATAGAGCTTAACTATTTAGCTGATATAGAGATTGCAAGTCGCATTGCTCAAGCAGTCCAAGATCAATGGAGAAAGGTTTTTGGGATCAATAAATTCTCTCTCGTCCCTTACGAGTACAATACCTATTTTGATCTTCTGACGAGGGGAGATTATGCTTTGGGATTAACGAATTGGACCTCTTTTGTTTTTGATCCTATTTTTATCCTAAATGATTTTAAATATCAGTCCCTTCCCATGAATAAGACCAATTGGGAACACCCACATTACCAAACACTTCTTGACCAATCTGATCTCACCCTCGAAAAACCTATCAGACAGGCTCTACTCATTAAAGCAGAGGCTTTTTTAATGGATGAGATGCCGGTCATTCCTATTTGTTCATTAAAGAAGAGGTTTGCAAAAAACCCCAAGCTTCATGGAGAAGTTTTATCAAAACTTCAGTTTGTGGATTTTAAATCAGCCTATTTTAGGGAGTAAGCATTAAAGGAGGACGTATGGATCTTTGCATCGGGAGTCTCCCCAAGGAATTAAATCATGCGGAACTAAAGAAGCTTGTCGAAACACATGCTCAAGTGTTGAATGCTAAAATCATTTGCCAGGAAGGGGTTTCGAGAGGGTTTGGGTTTATAACAGTCTCTGATGATGACGCTCAGTTAGTGATTCATAGACTTCATGGGCAAATGCTTGGAGAAAATAAGCTTTGTGTGAAAAAAGCCCATAGCAAAAGAAACCTCCCTCGCCAAGTCTATATTTCCAAAAAATGGAGAGAAAAAGCTCTTGAAAAAGTTTAGAGTGATATAAGTAGCTGCTCAACCTGACACCAAATACACTAAACTATGTTACTGTTGATCCTCTAAAGAACCCCATCGGTAGCCACCGCTTTGCTTGGATATATGCAAAGGTTTGTGTTGTCAAATGTGTGTGGGATCCTTGCATTAATCTTGTAGACATGTCTGTCCCCTTAAAAGACCTAGTTCCTTGCGAAGAGATTGAACATCTATGTAGCAATGGGGCTCATTTTTTTGATTGCTCATTTCAAAATCCAATAAAAGAAGCTCAAGCCTTTTTCTTCCTTCAGGGGTTTGCGTTGCTTCACGGGGAGTTTTTCCCCTTAAAGCGGGAACAGATGTGCTAAGCCAGTTTTGATAGTAGCTTTGAGTGAGGTGTTGCATCGCTTTTTTCTCTGCAGGTGAAGGGTCAGAAGGTTTAGAACGAGCTGATGGTTTTTTATCTTTAAGGGTCTCAAGAGACTGTTTACTCATTTTCTTAAAAAAAGCTTCTGGAAGACGTTTTTTAATTTCTTTTTTGATTTTTTCAGACCGTTCAACGGAGTTGACATCAATTTTTAGCTTATCTCGTTTAATTTCAATATGTCCTAGAATGAGGTTTGATGACCGATTGTTGATCCAAGGAAAATCAATCTGAATGAGCTCGCGGTTTTTATCGAATCTTCCCTCTTCTAAAATCTCTTTTGGCTTTCTACTTTTGCATAAAGAGATAAGAGAGGTAAAAGCATCTTTTGGACTGCATTTCAAGGTGTAATGAAGGGTGCATAGTACAATTGGGTCACCGTCATTGTTACAAAGCTTTGGAGGGTGAAATGCTGCCTCACATAATTGAAAGTAAAAGGCCCTAAGGTCTTCTTCGTATTCTATGAGGGAATCAGCTGTTAGCTTTTTTTCTTTTTTAATAATTTCTTCTCTTAGATCCAATACATCCATTGCGTAGCGGATAGGGAGAGCAACTGTTCCAAGCCCAATTTGAATCGATTGATTCATATAAAAAAGGGTCCTGCCAAAAACAACCGTTCCTTTAAAGCTGATATCTGCTCCTGATTTTTCTTTAATCGTCATTGTTTTATCAAGAATAAGGTCCTTTAGTATTAATCGCTTGGAAGGGATAACATCTTCGACTAGAAAAAAACTATAAGGGCTTTGATGGACCGCAGAGAGAAATCGTTCATACTCCTTATTGGGATGTTTTAAGAGATATAGATCTGCTATCGTAAGATTTTTTCCTAAATGGGCCCATTTCTCTGAATAGTTGAAAGGGACCCACTGAAAAATAAACCACCCAGGGAAAAGCTCTTGGCCATCTGGAGAGTCTTCTTTTAAGTCCCATTCCAAGGAAAAGCCATCCCATCCGTCTTCAAGGATCTCTTCTCCCCACTCTTTTAGTGCAAAGGAATAGGCAGCTTCCCATATTTTCCCTTCAATTTGCCGAACTCTTTGCCACTCAACATCATATTCTAGAGAGGCAATAGCACCTTCTTCTTTCAAACAACAGTGCTTATATTTCTTTTGGCTTCCACAAGGGCAAAGGGCATTTCTCTTCATTTTCTCATCGCAGGATCATGACTTTAGCGGAATTCTATCTTCTTTAAAATTTTAATTAAAGTGGTTTGCAATCCTAACCTATCTTGTTTTACCGGGATCTACTAGAGACCAGAAAAAACTGGGGGGTATTTTAGAATGATTTTCCAATAGAGCAATTATTTACACACCTCGGTTTGTTCTTTTTCTATGGTAAGCCTCTTAAGTTTTAGTTTCATGTGCCCTCTGTATCCCTAATATTTCGCTACCGATTTAAATGGGTTTCATGAGCCTATCCCGATAATATTAGGTTAAATATTTTTAAAGACCTGCTAAGCTCTCTTCATTTTAACTTCTAAAAGGAGAATCGATGGCAGGAAGATTTGATGGATTAACAGATATGCAATGGGAGA
>JAGROK010000073.1 GCA_020440285.1 Chlamydiia bacterium
GTTCCAAAGTCTTTTTTAAGGGTAGGGATCGTACTGTTATTTCCTCCATTGCCAGAACTGTTTGCTAAGGCAAAGGCTAATAATACCCCTACTGGAATGAAAAGATTCTTTAACAACATGTCAACTCTTTCACGTTGGTTATCGCCTAGATCAGAAAGAGTCAATCCTAATCTGTAGATTAAAAGTAGGGAGGCAAGTCCCAGCTGTGAATTAAAGATCGTTTTAGCTGGAAAAGAGTGTCTGTTTTGCAACATGGAAAGAGCGAGTTGGAGCGCTCCTAAAACAGCCATTGAGTTTAAAGTGACTTCCTTGCCATTTCCATTGTAATGGGTGTTAGTCGAAAGAGATGAATATGCAGTCATTGCCTGAGCAGCCATTGTCAATATGGATGAAGCACTAGTATGAAAAAAGAAAAGAGCTGTTTGACAGACCGCAAAAAGTTCAATTGCATGTTTTTGGTACTGACTATCTTCGGGACCAATCACACAAGCTATTGTGGTCATTACTCCACAGGCGGCCAATAGCGTCATGGCGAAGTTGTAGAAGAAGATTTTAGGGGTGCTCCAGTCTGGAGCGTTCCATCCCCCTTGCATAAGCCTTTCACTATAAAATGAGATGCCGAACTTTTCCGAAAGGGAGTTAAGTGCGCGACCTGAAGCCCAAAAAAGTCCAATACTATTAAAGATCACCATGAGGGGAAGCATTTTTTCAACAGTTCGCTGAGCATGACGATTCATTCTTTGGTAGGTGAATGCTCCAGCTTGAAGGCAAGAAAAGGCGCAATAGGCCGATCCTAAATTGAGTCTTCCAAAACGGGAAGAGGCAAGACAAAGTTGTTCTCCAATTCTAAGCATTTTATCTCCTACTATGTTTGAATAAAAAGTTTTTCTGCTTCCGAGTGTCTGTGGTTGAGCCTAAAAGGTCACGAAAATATAAGTTTACAGACCTCTACCAGAAACAACTTTTTTTGAAGTAGGATATAGAAAATATGATTAAATTGCACGAATTTTTATGCTTCTTGATTTCTGAGGGCGACAAGGGAGCCGGTCACAATGAGGATGATCCCTAAAATCACGAGTAAAGAAATCTCTTTACTTCCAAGAAAAAAGTCGAAAATGTAGGCAAATGCAACACTTGAATAGAGGAGAGAACCCACCTTAACCGCTTTTGCATGGCGATAGGCGTGGGTGAGGAAGAGTTGATAGATGATGGCAAACAGGCCAATAATGACCAAAAAAGTCCATCCTGTAGGGGTGGGAGACTCCCAACTCGTTGCCATTGGAATCGAGGCAAGGGGAAGGGAAAGGATCATGTAATAGAAGGTAATCCTTTCGGTAGGCTCTGTTTTAGTCAGCCTTCGGACCACTGTAAAAGCGATTGCTCCTAAAAGGCCTGCGGCAAGACCGACTAAGGAAGCGGCGTTAAAAAGCTTTTCGTCAGGGCGAAGGATCAAACTCACCCCAATAAATCCTACCACGAGACCGATGACAGTTCTCCATGTCCATTTTTTTCGAAACCAAAAATAGACGACAATAGGGATGAAGAGGGGACGGGTATAGGCGAGAAGGACAGCATCGGTAAGGGGAAGGTAGCGGAGGGCAAAGTAGAGGCAAAACATCGAAGATAAAGAGGCAAAGGCTCGAAGTAAGTGAAGGGGAAAGGTTTTTGTTTGAAGCTTTTTAAAAGGGCCTAATTTAATTCGGATAATGGGAAGGAGGATCAAAAGGCCAAAAAATTGTCGAAAGAAAATCAAAATAGCATTGGGAAGGAGCTTTTCAGCCTCCTTGATTAGGTAGGCAAGGAGGGCATAGGTAAAAGCTGCTAGAAGGGAGTAGGTCACTGCGAGAGGGGTGCTTGCTTTTCTCATATAAAGAGTTTTGAGGGTTTGGCTTTTTTCCAGTCAGTTGAGAATTGATCTAGAGCTTCAAATGTTCCACTTTGATCAGCGATAAAGGTTTCGAAGAGCTCTTTTTTTAAGGTAACCGCATCCACTCCCATGTGAAAGCAGTCTTGAATTTGATCCTCATTTTTGAGTGATGCGACAACCATTTCTGTTTCAAATCCATAGCGGTCAAGCATAAGGATGATCCCTTCAAGGGTGTCTAGTGGGCTATTTATCCGAGAATAGTAAGGGGCAAGGTAAGCTGCTCCAGCATGGCAGGCGAAAAGGGCTTGGTTAGGAGTAAAAATAGCAGTAGCCATTACTGGGAACTGAAGGTGAGAAAGGGATTCCATTGCCATCAGCCCTTCTTGGGTCACGGGGATTTTAACGATGATCCTCTCTGAAAAATCGCGGAGAATTTCAGCTTGTTCAATGATCCCTGAGTGATCAACGGCGGTCACTTGAGCAGTCACTGGTCCGCTATGACATTTCAAAATATCGTTTAGATTATCTTCCAGGTTTTTTTCAGAAGCTGCAATAAGGGAGGGGTTCGTTGTTACCCCTTTGAGAATCCCCAGTTTACTTCCTAGGGTGATCGTTTTTGTATCTGTTGTATCAAGCCAAATATCCACTTTGATTATCCAATTTCTCTTCTACGGGTTTTTTCTGTATGTTCAAATCCTTCTCGGAGTTCTTGAAAGTTGGAGATAAGAACCCCAAAGTCACTCTTCTTAAGGGCAAGGACATCAACCGGGGAAACGCAACGGACTGTTGCAAGGCGCGACCTTTGATTGAGAAGGGCCATTTCTCCGAAGTATTCTCCCTTTCCAAGTTTAGCAAGGAGTTTTTCCTGATCGCCTTTTTTTGTAAAGACCTCAACCTCTCCATTTACAATGATATAGAGATAATCTCCTACGTCTCCTTCATGAAAGATGATTTCATCGGTTTCAAAGTGAAGTTGTGCAATTCCCTGAGTGGGGGAGGCTTTGATTTGAACAGCTTCGATGGGGATCATTGTATCTAAGATCCAGGAAAGGGCTACTTTTAGCTTTCGGTCTAGCCCAGGAAGTTTCATCCAGTAAATCATGCGCCAAAGGAACCAAGCGGGAAGCCCTGAGAATTTAAATTTTCCGAAGAGCTCTGCGACCGCTGAATGGTGGCCAAGGGCTCCCATCATTCCAAGGGCTTTAAAGCGAAATTCTTTTTTCTTGCGGCTCGATAAAGAAGCGGCGATATTGTGCGCCAAGACCTTAGCTTCGCGGATGGCAAATTGAGCGGTAGGGGGACAAATTCCTTTTCCTTCTAAATTAGGGATGGCTGCGCAATCTCCCACTGCCCAGATGTGATCGTAGCCTTCAGCTTGCATTGTTGCATCGGTGATGATTTTCCCCTTAATTAGTTTTAAAGGGAGCTTTTCGATCAATGGATTGGGAGAGGAGGGGACAGTTGAAATCACTGTTTTTGAAGGGATTCTCTCTCCAGTATCAAGAATTGCTTCTTCAGGAGTAGCTGCTTGCAGATGGGAGTTAAATCGAATTTCGACCCCCCGTTTTTGAAGGAGTTTGGCTGCGTATTGTCCCAAAGATTCAGGCATTTCTCTTTCCATCAAACGGTCTTTACTATGGATTAAGATAACACGGATCTGGGAGCGATCGATCTCGGGATATTGTTTTGCAAGCTTGCGGACAAGGTCATTCACTTCTGCGACAACTTCGGTTCCTGAGAATCCTCCTCCTCCAACAACAAAGGTGAGAAGTTTTTCTTTAAGTAAGGGGTTCGTTTCATTAGCAGCGGTCTCTAATACCTCAATCACTTGGTTTCGAATTGCAATGCTATCGGCAAGATTTTTAAAAGGGAGAGCATGCTCATGAAGTCCGGACATTCCTCTGAAATCAGTCACAGTTCCAAGGCTAATCACTAAATGGTCAAAAGGGAGGTGATAAGAAGAGTGGGAAAATTTTGGAGCGAGAATAACTTTTTTGTTTTCAATATCGATCGAATCGATTTCCCGTACATAGAGTTTGGTTTTGGGGAGGAGTTTTCTAAGGGGGTTGATGGTATCGAGAAGGCCAAGAGAGCCTCCAACAACCTCTGCTAGCATTGGTTGAAAGACGAAATAGTTGTCTTTATTGACAATTGCAATTTCAAAAGGTTCCTTTGTTTTCTTTAAAAACTTTTGCAAATACATCGCTGTATATGCACCACCAAATCCTCCACCCAATATAACAATGCGTTTTACCATAACTCACCTCAACTTTCTTCTACATGTAGTGGATTAAATTTAAAATGATAAAAATTTGGTGGAAGATTTTTATTTGTCATCGATTTTTGTGTATTGAGCATCATTCAAAACTTAAGAAATTATCAAGTTTTGAATGATGCTCAGCACTAACAAAATAGTTCTATTTCAAAGATGCGTCGGGCGGCCATGTCCTTCGGCATAGCCCCCTGCCGCCCCCGTTGAGCTCCGATTCGCCTTGCCAAATCGACCTTCAGTCGGGGGGCAGGGCCATAGCCCAGCACCAACCCTTCCTTCATGTCGATTTTGCAGAGACGACTCGAAGCCGCGGGCTGCTTTCAGCACCTCGCTCAAACTAACGTTTGGCTCGGTGTCCTCCAGCAGAAAGAATCTTATACATTCTGCGGATGACACGAGCTCCAAATTGTCAAATTTGAAAAGGGAGTGCAGGAGCAGCCCGCTTTAAACTGAAAACACTATATACCACTCATGATTCGAAAATTAGTTTTTCTCTGCTTACGACTCTCGATCTTTAACTCTATCTGCATCGCTCCTATCTTCTGGATAGAGGCTGCTTCGATAGGATTAAACCTCGAGCGCTGATTTTGAGAAATTCCCAATTTTTGAATCATAAGCGGTATGTCTGGGGGGAGAAGATTTGGAGTTTTGCCTCAAGGGCGCTTCGAGTGAGAACAGGATTTGGGGGAATCTTGGCAGAGAGAGGCTCAACGCAAACGTAGGAAGCTCCTTGGGGATGAAACACCTGGCAGGAGATTTCTGTGTTAGAGGTGGTGTTGTAATCGATATGAAGGGAGTAGTCAGGAGTGTTGAGATTGAGGTGATAGTCATGATCGTTGGGAGTTTTTTTCTGAGGGAAAAACCCAAAGTCCGCCTTTTGAGGAAGTGAAAAGTGAAGGTGGTGGTTTTTAAGCCACTTATCGGGAATAGGCTTGATCATTTCTTGATCGCGATAAGTATTTTGGACAAACCCATGGATAAACCCTGGACCAGAAAGGGCATAGTAATAGTGGAGGCCAACTAGGGAAGGTTTTTCGCTATCGATTTTCAGAGTAATAAAAAGGCCATCGGTTAAAAGTTGGACGTCAAAAGTCATAAGAAAGTCTTGTCCTTCAAACGTTTTAAGGGAAACCCCTTTATAAAGATCAGATCCTGTTAAACGAGCCTGAATTTGGGTGTTGCTTGCGGCATATTTCCATGGAACATAGCGGGCAATCCCATGTGAAAAAGGTTCATTTTTTCCTTGGGCCTTAATGGTTGCAATATGGGGGAATAGAGCTTCATCGAAATCATGGGGGATCTCTTTCCTGTGGTGAAAGTGGGGTCCGATAAGGGCTCCGAGCCCTGCAAACCTTTCATCGAAAAGAGGGCGGGTTGCTTGGTCGATGACTTCGATATCCCCGAGCTTATAACTGATGAGATTCATCCCTCCTTCAGGGAGAAACGTTGCTTGAAGGGGGAGTCCCAGGGGAGAAGTATTTGAGAGTGTAACAGATTTCACGGTTTTAGATAGCGCCTTTGTTTATCACGAAAATTTCCTACAACGATCATGACAAAGTCGATAATCTGCCAAATCCCAAAACCTCCAAAAGTGATGAGCATTAAAATTCCTGTTCCCCATTTTCCAACATAGAAGCGATGGACTCCAAGAGTTCCTAAAAAGAAGCATAGAAGGACTGCGGCAGGATAACTTTTGGGACTATTTTCCACGACTTGATCTCCGATTTAACGCAGGGCTACTCCATGAAAATTCGCTAAGGCAACCTTTCATAGGAGAAAAGTTCAAGACGTTCGATGCAAAAAGCCCCAAGGCGGGCTTTTGAAGCAGAACAACGCGGAAATTTTCCCTAGGAAAGTTGAAAGAGCGAATTTTCATGGAGTAGCCCTGCGATTTAATGATAAAGGGATGGTTAATAGTAGTACAAGGGCAGGAATAATTTCTAGTCTTCCAAGCCACATCAGTGTCATGAAAATCCATTTCCCACTTGTAGGAATGTCTGGATGGACAATCCCGCTAGATAAACCCACGTTACTCATAGCGCTTGTAAGGTCAAAAAGGGCATCGAGGGCCTGTCCTTTTGGAACCCATTTTAAGATCAGAAACCATCCCAAAAACAGGGTTGAGGTCCAAAGGGAAAATAGGACCCCAGCAGTAAAAAGGCGCTCACTTTTTTCGGAGTGAGGAAGTTCAACTCCTGGAGGCTCGGTCCTAGAGGCAGTTGGGTCTTTTGCGGTATGTTTTTCGTGTTTTGAGGTAAAGGCAAATAGGCGAAGGATGACCCCTGAAACGAGATGCATCAGGCGGCGGATCTTGAGCCCTCCCGCTGTAGATCCTGTGGCTCCCCCGACAAACATCCCCATGATAAGAAAGAGCTTGACCATAGGGCTAAAAAGGGAAAGATCGGCAGCATTAAATCCACACGTTGTCAAGGCAGAGATCCACTCAAAAAATGAATGAATCGCTTTTCCTTCAAACTTATTCCAATAGTTGAGGATGATCGCAAGACATCCCCCTCCAATAGCAAGGATATAGAGGAGGCGGTGTTGACCACTTTTCCACAAGGTGTGATAATCTTTTTCTTTGATTACCCTAAAGTGCATAGCAAAGCTCATAGATCCAATGAGCATCATAAAGATTGCAATAA
>JAGROK010000016.1 GCA_020440285.1 Chlamydiia bacterium
AGTCGAAGCGGTTTCTAAAACCTATCCCAACTTTAAGGAGCATATGGAAACACTTGGAGCTAAACTCTCATGAACACTGTCCTCTTTGGAATTAAAGGGTGTGGAAAAACCACCTTCGGAAAAATGCTCGCTAAAGAAAAAGGGTGCGCTTTTATCGACACCGACCGCCTTATCGAAGAGGTTTATCAAATTAACAGACGCAAAAAACTCACCTGTCGACAAATCTATGAAGAGGTGGGCCCCGTCCATTTTAGAGCCCTTGAGTATGAAGTGATCCAATCCCTTCAAGACGTTCAAAGCTCTGTGATCGCCGTTGGAGGGGGAGCGATGCTCCTTCATGAAAACATTGAAGCTCTCCGGAAAAACAGCCACCTCATCTACCTTTATTTCGATCGGGAAAAACTTAAAAAAAGGGTCCTTTCCGAAGACCCCCTTCCCGCTTTCATCAACCCAAACGATCCAGAAGCCTCTTTCGACAAAATGTATGATGAAAGGGAAGACTTTTATAAAAAAATTGGGGCCAAACAAATCGATGTCACCGACATGAAAGATGAAGAAGTGATCCAAGCAATCCTAAAGGAAATAAAAAATGGCCAGTAATTACTTTGGAACCCTTTTTCGCATTACCACCTGGGGAGAGTCTCACGGCAAAGGGATCGGCGTCGTTATCGACGGATGCCCCGCGGGGATCCCCATTACCGAAGAAGAAATTAATGAAGAGCTTGGAAGGCGCGTTGGAGGAAAAACCCCCTACACCACCCCTCGCTCAGAAAAAGACCGAGCCGAAATCTTTTCAGGAGTCTTTGAAGGGAAAACCACCGGCGCCCCTATCTCCATTATCATCTTCAACAAAGATGCCGACTCATCAAAATACGAACCGATCAAAGATCTCATGCGCCCCGGCCATGCCAACTTCACCTACCTTGAAAAATATGGGATCTTTGACTACCGAGGAGGAGGGCGCTCCTCTGCCCGTGAAACTGCCTGCCGCGTTGCCGCCGGCGCCGTTGCAAAAAAATTCCTCTCCCTCCACAACATCACCACCCACGCCTACATCCACTCCATCGGAGGGATCTCCATCAACACCGTCGATCTAAGTGCCATCCCAAATAGTCCTATCTTCTGCCCCGACCCTAAAGCCGGAGAAAAAATGATGGAAGCCATCCTTAAAGCTAAAGAAGAAAAAGACTCTCTCGGAGGGATTATCGAATGCACCACCTCCAAACTCCCCATCGGCCTTGGCGATCCCGTCTATGAAAAACTCGAAGCCAACCTTGCCAAAGGAATGCTCACCCTCCCCGCCACCAAAGGATTTGAAATCGGCGAAGGGTTTCGCGCCTCCTCCCTTAAAGGATCAGAGCACAATGACACCTTTACCACCGATAAAGAGGGAAACATCATCCCCGCCACCAACCACGCCGGAGGAACCCTCGGCGGCATCTCCACCGGCCTTCCCCTCACCTTCCGCGTCGCCTTTAAGCCCACCTCTAGCATCGACAAACCCCAAAAAACTGTCGATACCTCCGGCCACGCAAAAACCTTCCAACTTCCCGAAGGGTCCCGCCACGACCCTTGCGTCACCATCCGCGCCGTCCCCATCGTCGAAGCGATGACGGCCCTCACCCTCGCCGACGCCCTCCTCCTCTCTCGCTCCTCTCAGGCTTAAGCCTTATTGTCATATCTTTCAAATGTCAGTTGAACAATCATACCATGAGGATACGCTTCCGAAAGACTTTGCAACTTTGTAAATAAATGTTGCCGAAGCTGAGTAGCAACAAAATCTTCCGTCGTAATCTGCACTTTTTCAACACTTTTTAAAACTTTGTCCTCAGGAATTTTTTTCGGATACCCTGTCCCTAGCCCAGTATAGAGTTGTTTAGCCGTTAAATCTGCTTTTTTATATTCCTCCGTCTCTGCATTTTTGTTTTTATCTAAGCCCATTAAATCCTTTTCTCCAAGGATATACCCTCGCTTTATAAGATCACTGGCAAAAAACTTAAAAGGTGTCCGAGCAAGTTGAGATCGATCAAGGTAAATGTGTTCTACCCCGTTTCTATTAAGATCAAGGATCTGATCTGACACAAACTTGAGATCAAAAAGGTACTGCTTCTCATTAACTTCTAGGAAATTGATATCTTGTTTATACCGCTCAGGTGCAGTCACACGCCTTGCAAAAATAACATCGCACTGAGAGAGGTAAATCTTCTTAACCGGACACCTTGCTAGATGGATAAACGTGTCACAATCCAAATAAATGCAATTGGATAAATCAAAAACTCGAAGATTCGGGAAATTGACCTTTAACTTTGGCGTTAAAGCTTTCAAGTGATCACTTCGAATATCGGTCCCCCTTAAAAAGGCAAGCTTTGTCATAAAAGGAGCAGCTGGGCTAATAAAACGATCTGCAGTAACATCTGGAAATGTCTCGCTAATTTCCACAAGATTCTTAGGATCTAGCGTTTTCTTATTGATCACACCAAAAAGGAGCTGATTCAGCTCATTCACTTTTTCATCGATATTATGAACCTCTGAGAAACCAACACTATGGCCCTCCCTCTTCGGAGAATATAGAACAATATGCCCTTGAGAGAGCTCCTCAGGATTGCCATTAAGAGTGCACCCTCTTAAATCAAAACAGACAAGCTTTGGATACTCTTTCGCAAGCTGACTAAAGACATCCGTGGATATTTCCTCTCTTCCTTCAATCTTAAGGGTATGGATATGAGAAAGGGTTGTTAAAGGAGACCCTTTTTCATTTTTGAAACCATTAAGGACCTCTACTGCCCCTTGATTGACATTCGTAAGAACAAGGCGGTGAACCTCATGTGGGTGAGATAAAATCATCTGAAGATGGTTTGGCTGAACATGGCTGCAATCAATTTTTAGCTCAAGGGTTCCCACAGGAGTTAAGAAGTCATTAGGCTCAATTTTTCTAAATGGTTGATACTGTGTTTTTCCATGCTCAAAGCGAGAACCCTCAGCAACTCCCCAAGTACTAAAAAGAGTTCCCTTCGGCCCATTAGCCCCTTCCTTTTCTGAGTAGTGCACAACCGAAACCCCCACCATTTCAGGAAGGAGAAGTTTTTGAGTCACCTCACCCAAAGAGCGAGTACTAATTAGAGGAAACATCGAAAAATATGCCTCCCGTTTTTCCGTAGCGAGTTTCTGCTCAAGAATTCTATTTCCTTCTTGAAGATCCTGAATCTCTTTATTTTTTTGAGTTCCCAACTCTCCGTACAACTGATCTTTCTCTTCAGTTAATTTAGCAAGCGCCTCTGTTTTTTCTCTTTCCAGCTCTTCAATGCGTAGACGTTTCGTCTCTATTTCCTGGGTCTTTTCCTCAAGCTCCTGAGTCCTTCTTGCCTCTTCTTCACTTGGAGGGCGATGCTCCCTCGCTGCTTCCCGAGCCAAAATCTCTGGTTTCACAATTGCTGGAATCCACCAAATGATAGAATAAGCCAAAGCCCCCGTCATTAAAAGTAACTCACCCAGCTCATCCATTGCAGACTCATCTTGATGCTTGTGACCGAGCCAATAGTTAGCTGTAGCAGTCATCGTCGTTCCTACTTTTTGAAGAGCCGCAGCCCCAACAACAGCTGGATAAAAAAGGGCCTCGATGCGAGCAACACACTCACGACTTGCCCCCTCCTCACTCACATGGCGAGTAATCCTTTCACTAAAGCTGTGAGCCCATGTTTGGTTTTCTTCGAGATACTTTTGTGGAATTAGGGTATTGAATGTTTTCTTGGGATCAAACACGAGATCACTAAAGCTGAGTCCAGGCATCTTAAATTATCCTTTCGTTATTATCTTAGTGAAAAAAGTGTAGACGTAGCTTCAATTAATTCAAAGAAAATTAATCCCTCGCCAAGGAGGTTTTATTGATCTGTATCTGGGAAAAGATCTCTGATTTTTTCCCCAGACGGAGAAAGAAGCTCTCCTTTCCAATCAGAAATGTTTCTGAGCTCTGAAGAAAAATTTGCCCCTATGATCACTATGTGCTTTTCTTTGTGAGTATAGGGCTTGAAGTATTGCTTTTCGTAGATTTGCTTAAGTGCACTATCTGCGCTACCATTTAGCTTAAGTTCGAGAATATAGGTTGTCTTAGGAATTTCTAACACAACGTCTATACGCCCTGTGTTTGTTGCTTTTTCTGATAAAGGATCAAATCCCATCCCATACAGCATTGATAGGAGCATTGCTTGATAGGTTTGCTCTTTTGCATCGACAAAGACTTGATAAGCAAAGCTAGAAAGACCAATTTCTATGTGCTTGAATAAAAGGCTTGGGTGATGCTCTTCTAATGCCTTAACAGACTCCCTAGAAGATCTTAGGTTAGTGATTGGGGCAAAATTTTGAACAAGAGAGTTAATAAAGGCCGATCGCACCTCTTCGTTAGGAAGACCTAATTGATACCGTTTAGAAATAGGGTTGTAGCCTTTAATGGTAAAGTAGCCTGTTTGATACATCAAAGCTTCTACATCGATGTGATCAAAACTACTGATATCCATGAGCTTTTCTTGAGTCGCTGTTGTTCCATCTAAGGAAACCATCGATTCTGGATGCTTTTTGACTTGATCAATTAAAAAAGAAGGGGTTCCTGAACTATACCAATAGGTCTTAGCTTCCTGCTCATCTAAATAATTGAGGGTAGAAAAGGGATTGTATACACAAGTTTCTCCGTGAGAAAACCTATACCCATTATACCAGGTGCGGATCTCCTCCAGGATCGTGTCTTCTGCAGCTAAATTCCCCTCTTTCTTTTTATTTTTAACCAACGCCCGGATATGCTCTGAAAAGACCTTTTTGAGCTCTTCTTCTGTATACCCCATCATTCCTGCGTATCTGGGGTCCATTGTGATATCTTTAAGATTGTTAGGCCCAGAAAAAAGAGAAACTTGAGAAAATTTGCTGACCCCTGTCGTGAAGGTGAATTTGAGGTATTCGTCTAACCCCTTAAGGGTTCCAAAAAAACCTTTTAGAAGATCACGATTTTTTTCGGCTAATGCAGGATCTTTAAGATTATTGATAATCGCACTGTCGTATTCATCTACTAAAACAACCACTCGATTCTTCTTTGACAATTTAGTGACAAGAGTTTCTATCCCCTCCTGTATAGTAGGAACTTCAATCGATAGACCCAGTGATCCTGCTATTGACTGAAGCTTTCTTTTCAAAGCGTTTTCAAATTCAACAGAAGTGCGACTTTCAATGCGGGCAAAATCAAAATGTAGAACTGGATATTCTTGCCAATCATACTCACTATTATAGATTTCAAATCCCTTAAATAACTCTTTATTTCCTTTAAAGATTTGCTCTAATGTATTGATAAAAAGAGACTTCCCAAATCTTCTTGGTCGTGACATAAAGTAATGGGGAGCCCCCTCATCAATGAGCTTTTTGATTAAGCCAGTCTTATCAACGTATACATACTCATTCTCACTAAGTATTTTCTCAATGCTCTGGACACGAATAGGAAGCTTTTTCATAAGGAGCTCTTCTATGCATTTTCCAACGTGAGCTCGACTTTGAAAGTGCTGAAAGTGAGCGAATTCACGTTTTCTGGTCATTATAATCGATTAAGCTTAAAAATTCACTGATTGGATGAAAGATTTTTATGACCCGTGCAAATTTGTAGTTTGACAGAATTCTTGTCAAAAAGTTTTGTGTCATTTATCTTCGTGCAATATGAAAATTTTATCGCGTCTCTTTTTTCTTTTTTCCCTCCCCGCTTTCCTCCTCCACCCTATTTCCTCACATGCTTCTTGCCAAACACCTATACCGATTCGGTATATATCTTATGAGGCTCCTAGAGATGAAGATGGAAAAGTCAATCCTTGGATTCTTTTCCATCCTGATTACCTTTCGATCGACAAGTACTTTGCCTTCATCGAACTAACAGAAAATGAAGCTTTTCTAGGGTCGCTAACCGAAGAAGAGTTTGACCTTGTTGTCGATTTTGTCACATATGTTGTACAGTCGAGCGTTCCCGAAAATCTTAAAGATGCCTACACACTAGAAATCGATCAGTTGATGG
Source organism: Chlamydiia bacterium (assembly GCA_020440285.1). Classification (GTDB taxonomy): domain Bacteria; phylum Chlamydiota; class Chlamydiia; order Chlamydiales; family Simkaniaceae; genus Neptunichlamydia. The sequence goes on from JAGROK010000016.1 coordinate 6,038, forward strand.
AAGATCTCTACGGTGAGGATCAACTAAGCCTTTCTTTTCTCCAGGAGATTAATCCCAAAATTTACCCGGCTTACTTCTTTCAAAATCCTGAGTTTCTCCTATGCAAGAGCTGGCTTAAGAGAAAAATCCACCATTTTGGCCACTGGTGCTCCAAGCATAAAGGACCCCTTATTATTGGGGCTGTCGTTGTAGGCGCTGTCGCTGTTGCCGCCCTTACGGGAGGGGTTGGTGGAAGCTCTGCCGTTGCAGTTGGTGGAGGAATTATCAGTGAGCAACTTTCAAACGATGACCCAAAACCGATTAATAA
>JAGROK010000074.1 GCA_020440285.1 Chlamydiia bacterium
ATATTATCTGGATACCATAGGCGCTCTATAGGAGAAACGGCGATGTCTAGGTTCAAAAAACTCTTTGGAGGAGAATTCCGATCCAGGGAGCTGAAGAAACAAAAAGCGGAGCTATATGCCAAATCAATAGCGATGAACAAAATGACCCGGTTAGGAATGCCACAAGGCCGGTAGGTAGAAGCTTAAACATACAAGACTCGGTAGAGTCATGCCGCTTGCAATTCATTTACGCAACAAAACCTAGGAAAAGCTAAAGCAGCGAAGTGTAATTGATTACACGCCCTAATTTGTTTGAAAAAATAGCATGAGAGTGATACTCTCCCCATCATAAAAACCCCAAAAAATTATACCAATTGTAATTCATGAAATGGAAGTTGCTCTTGATTATTAGCGTTCTCCCTTTGTTTGGAGGGGAAATTGATCAGAGGGTTGAAGTTCTTGAAAAAGAGATGAAGGAAATAAGGCTGGAGACCAAAGCGGAATGTGGAGGGGAATTTGAAAGGGGGTGGATCGGTGGAAAAGTCTTTGGGGATATCTTATATTGGCATGCAAAAGTTGGTGGCACAGAGTATGTATATCGCCTCTTAAATGATGATGGAAGGGTTGAAAGTCAGAGTTTTGATTGGGACTTTGGATATCGAGTTGGAGTTGGAATCTTTCTCCCCATTGTGAAGTGGGAGGTGAGTGGATCTTTTACCCATTTTGGTACAAAAGATACAGAGGGGCGTGGGGTGATTCCCCCCTCTTTATTTATAAATCTCAAAGGGGGAATGTTAGTTTCTAGTCAAGATGCGGTCTCCTCCTATGAAATTGGTTGTGATGCATTGAGTGTCGAGTTAAAGCAAGGCTCTTTTCTTAGCAGGGTGTTAGGGATTAACTTTAGTTTAGGGGCAAAGCAGACGTGGATTGAGCAGGTGCAAAAAGTGACTTACCGAACTGGAGGAGAAGATCTTCTTAGAGTAAAAGACCGGTGTCGCTTTCAAGGATTAGGTCCTCAATTTGGGGTAATGGCTCACGTTCATCTTTTTTCAGGGGTGAGTCTTTTGGGAGGGGCAAAAGGATCACTTCTCTATGGACACTTTGAAGTAAAGCATGAGGAAAGTAGCGTTGGGACAAAAGGAAATATTCATCTCTTTTCTCCAAATTTATTTTTTTCTTTGGGAATAGAAAAGGATATTTCCTTTAAAAGTGTTCGACTTATCCTCGCTCTTTTCTATGAAGCAGATTATTATTGGCGTCAAAATCAAGCGGTAGAAATTGAAGGTATGAGAGGAAGCCGTTTTCAACTCATCCGTTATTCTGATGATGTCATTTTTTATGGAGCGACATTAAGGGTGGGTATGGAGTTTTAAACTCCCGATAGGGTAAATGGAGCGTAACGGAGTCGAACCGTTGGCCTCAACAATGCCATTGTTGCGCTCTACCAACTGAGCTAACGCCCCACATGATCGGTATATTCGACGGTAGTGAGTAGGATAAATTCTTCGAGAGTTTTTTTCAATCTTAGGTTACACTCAAACAAAAATTTAGCTAGGTTCACGATGAGTATTTTTGAAAATGTAGTGGCAGTTCCTCCAGACCCTATTTTTGGTTTGGAAGCAAGATTTAAGAAGGATAAAAACCCTAACAAAGTCGATTTAACAGTAGGGATATATCGAGGAGAAGATTTAAAAACTCAGGTCCTTCGCTCTGTAAAAGAGGGAGAAAAGATTTTATTTAATGTCGAGAAGGATAAGGCCTATCTTCCAATGGGAGGTGATGAGCAATTCGTCTTAGAATCTCAAAAACTTCTTTTTGGAGAACAATTTTGTAAAGATGCTCGGGGAACTTTGTTTGGGATTCAATCGGTTGGTGGAACCGGCGCTCTCAAACTTGCTGGAGGAGTTTTAGCTCAAGAGGTGACAAAAGTGATATATGTTTCCGACCCGACTTGGCCCAATCATATAGGGATTTTTGAAGGGTGTGGGATGGAGATAAAAAAATATCCTTACTATGACGGTGAAAATCACCGACTAACCTTTGAAAGGATGCTTGATACTTTATCAAAAGCTCCAGAAAAAAGTTTGGTTCTTCTCCATGCATGTTGCCATAATCCTACTGGATGTGATCCTAGCCAAGCTGAGTGGAAAGAACTTTCGATGTTGATGCAAAAAAAGAAGCTAATTCCTATTTTTGATTGTGCTTATCAAGGATTTGGGAAAGGGCTTGAAGAAGATGTTTGGGCAATCCGTTATTTTGCTAGTCAAGGACATGAGATGTTTGTTGCTGCTTCTTGCTCTAAAAACTTTGGCCTTTATGGGGAGAGAACGGGATCATTATCGGTCATTTCTAAGAACGAGCAGCTAACGCGAAATCTTTCAACAGTCATCAAATATTTTGGGCGGGTGAACTATTCTACCCCACCACGACATGGATCGGGAATTGTCACGGTTATCCTGCAAGACTTAGGTCTTACTGAGATGTGGAAGGGGGAGGTGGAACATATGCGTCTACGCATTGAACAAAAGAGAAATGAACTTTATAATGCGTTAACAAAACAGTTTGGAAAGGATCGGTTTAGCTTTTTGAAAAGGAGGCAAGGGTTATTTTCAATGTTGGGAATACCAAGTAAACAGGTGGACCGCATGATTGATGAATTTGGGATTTATTTAACTAGAGGTAGTCGGGTCAACTTAAGTGGTTTATCAGAAAAAAATCTCCCCTATGTCATCGAAGCAATTGTAAAAACAATGGAATGAGAAAAAAAAATTATCGCGCCTTTTTAATTCTAGGGGTTGCTTTGCTCGGCCTTTTCTATATCCCAAAAGGAATCATCGAAAAGCTTCGAAGTACAAGTGTAGATGGAGCAAAACATTTAACTTTTCAAGAAAAAGGGGAGGATAAGAGTTTAGAAACTCAACTTCTACTACTTGAAAAACAAAATGAAGATCTTCGAAATCGATTGCTTTGCGGGGAAAGGATAAAAGAGCAAATCGATGCAGTAAAGTCGATGATTGCTATTGATGAGAAAGAGCTATCGGAATTTTCCCAGAGAAGGATAAAATCGGCAGAGGAGCTTTTAAAGCGGGCATTATTCTTTGTTTCTGGAGACATCATTTACCGCGACCCTTCTCATTGGAATTCTACTTTTTGGATTAATCTTGGTGAGAAAGAGATCTCTGTAAATAGTCCAGTTCTTAAGGGGAAGTATCTCATTGGACTCGTAGAGTATGTTGGAAAACATAAGAGTCGCGTTCGATTATTAACCGACTCCTCCCTTGTCCCTTCTGTTAGGGTGGTTCGCGGGGAAGGTAAGGATCAAAAGTATTTGGCAAAGGGGGAGTTGTATGGAAGTAGTTCTCCTCTATGGAGAAAGCGTTCAGACATCCTATCTGGAATTGGATTTAATTATGATTTTGAGGATGAAGAAGGGGGAGCAAGAGAACTTCGGAGTGGGAGACCTTTAAATCATCTCAATCATGAAGATTCCCTTTCTTTAATTGAAGTTGGGGATCTTTTAGTCACAACAGGGATGGATGGTGTTTTTCCAAAAGATATTCCCGTAGCTATTGTCTCAAAATTGGAAACATTAAGGGAAGGAGCTGTTTCTATTGAAATAGAGGCTAGGCTTTGCTGTGGGAACCTTGATAATTTGCAAAGCGTTGCTGTTCTTCCTCCCCTCATTCCATTTGAAGGGGAAAAATGATTCGATTTAAAGAGGTATGGAAAACTTTTCCAGATGGCAATACTGTTGTTAAGAATCTTAATTTGGAGATCCAGGAAGGGGAAACTTTGGTGATTCTTGGGAAAAGTGGGAGCGGTAAAACTACGACGTTGAAACTCATTAACCGACTCATCGATCTCACGAAAGGAGAGCTTTATGTTAAAGGGAAAAATATCTTATCGATCGACCCAATCTATTTGAGAAGAAATATTGGGTATGCTGTTCAAGAAATAGGTCTTTTTCCTCATATGACTGTTGAAGACAATATCGCCATTGTTCCAAAACTTTTGGGTTGGGACAGAAAAAAAATCGATGATAGAATCGATCAGCTTATGGAAATGCTTGGTCTTGATCCTTCCGAATTTCGAAAAAGATATCCTTTAAAACTTAGTGGGGGGCAAAGGCAAAGAATTGGGGTTGCAAGAGCTTTAGCGGCAGATCCTCCTATCATTCTGATGGATGAACCTTTTGGAGCTCTTGACCCTATGACAAGGGAAAAAACACAAAAAGAGTTCTTGGAGCTTGAGTCTAAAATAAAAAAGACCATTGTTTTTGTAACTCATGATCTTTACGAGGCTGTTACGATGGGGGATCGTATCGCATTGATGGATCAGGGAGAGCTTTTGCAGCTCACAACGCCACGTGCTTTTGTTGAAAATCCTCCAAGTGCTTTTTCAGATGAGTTTTTAGGGCAGCATCGCTTTCAACTTTCCCTCCTTACAAAAACAATTATTGAATGTATGGATCCCTCGAGCAATATGAAGAGGAAAGCTCTTCCTCGCTTGAATCCTCGATCGACACTGATCGAAGCTTTAAATACGTTTAAGCAAACTCAAACGAAATCTCTTCCTGTTTATGCGGGGTCTTCTTATCGAGGAGAACTCAAAAAAGAACGTCTTTTAGATCAAGTGGTTGATATGTTAACAAAAGAATCGCAAGGCCAATGAATCTTCTAATCACTAAGACATTAGAGCATATAGAGCTCACCTTTATTTCTCTCTTTATTGCCATAACGATTGCAGTTCCTCTGGGCATTTTTCTTGCCCGTTCTAAAGGAAGGCTCTCCCCTTTTATCCTCCGCTTTACAGCAATGATCCAAACAATTCCAGGGCTTGCTTTAATCGCATTCATTGTTGTTGTCATGGCTGCTCTAAGAGCTTTTTTTCCATTCCCCACAACTGGAATGTTGCCAGCTTTGATCGTACTTGTTTTGTATGCTCTGTTACCAATTCTTAGCAATACCTACACTGGAATTCAACAAGTGAGTCCAAGTGTAAAAAATGTTGCAAGCGCAATGGGAATGACCTCCACTCAAGTCCTTGTCTATGTAGAGCTCCCCCTTTCCCTTCCTGTCCTTATCAACGGAGTTCGAATTGCCCTTGTCACAACAATTGGAATGGTGACCCTTACCAGTTTAGTTGGTTCTGGAGGGTTAGGAGATCTTATCGTGCAGGGACTCCGCACAATGCAGATGAACCGGGTCCTTGCGGGAACAATACCAGCATCTCTTCTAGCGATTTTCTTCGATACGATTCTTACAAAAGTTGGGAATCATTTTGCCGCAGAGCATTAAACTTACGTGCCTATGGAGCGAAATAGGTCACACTTCGAGGTTTAATGTAAAGCGGCTTGACTGATTGTTTTTGTGAAAGCATCGATCGTTGGATCCTTTCCAAACACTTCGTTATATATCTGGTCTTGAATTTTTATAAAGGGAGTGTGATCGATTGACTCAATTTGAGTGAAAATATCTTTGTTTGGATCTAAAATTGTTCCACACTGAGTTAAATAAAGGCCACGGTCAGTGTTAGGATCTCTTTTCTGGAGATTGAAAAAGAATTGGGGGCGACGAAAGGTTAAGAAATCGTATCCGACAGAGGACATATCTCCTAGGTAGGCATCACTCATTTCCAATAGAGGATAAATAGGGGGAAAGTGATTTAAGAAGATCACGTTTTCCTTTGTTGAAGACGCATCGACCTGGAGATGGGGATGAGGCTTAATGATCAAATTCCAGTGATTAGGAACAGAATCGATTAAAAAAGTGGAGACTGTGTTATAAGAAGAAAGATTTTCCCCATCATTCCACGTAGGAGCATAAAGAAGGGTCTTCCCTTTTCGATTAAAGGGGAGAATACTGTGGTAAAAATCCTCATGTTTTTTGAAATATTCATACCGATAGTTTCCTAAAATAAAAACCTCTTCGAGTTGGTTCCACGCCCCTTTTTCTTTGAGGAAATCGATCATTTTTTTTCCATAAACAAAGGCCCACCGCTCTTTAGAAAGACCTTCCATGAAGGGGGAGGCATGTCCTTTATCAGAGTTTCCGTGAGGACACCAGACATTGATGAGTTGTTTCTGATGGAGCTCTTCAGCGATATAGAAAATTGAATCAAAAAGATCTTTAGGAAAACAAGAGATGACAACATCGAAATGAGAAACAACTCTTTCAGCAACTTCTGAAGGGGGGAAGTAAATCACTTGGAGGTTTGGGTAAAACTTTTTTGCGAGGGTTTCGATTTCAAGTTCTGTAACGACTAAAGGAATTTCGAGAAGAGAAGCAAGAGGCGCTAAGTGGTCAAGATAGTGTATTTGGTTTCCAAAAATAAAGGTTATGATCTTTTCACTACGCAAGGAGTTTGTCCCAATGTCTAAAATAGCTCTTTGGAGGGTACCATGTTCTCTATTTTTCTTCAGGATAATCAATCGTAATCAATTTAATTTTTTTTCCTTGCACTGTTTCGGAATGAATGGCAGGGTTATTCATTTCCAGGGGGCCTTCTCTTAAAATCATCTCGTGAAGAGATTTATTTCGGAGATGTTGCCCATGAATTTTATCGATGAGCTCTTTAACCTTCTGGTAAAGGTGAATCGTCTCCCCTTCGATTTCTACTAAAGGATCAAGGACTTCATCCAACGATTTTCCAGTAGTGCTAGGTGGCAGAAAATCAAAGAGTTTTCTTGTAAAGCTTCCTCTTTTCTTAACGATTTCTTTTAGGTAGCCTGCAAGCTTATTGCATTCTTGGAGTAGTTCTTCTTTCAACCCTATGTCTCCAATAAGGAGAACATATTCTTGCTGGTTCATGTTGCTCAGGATCTCTCTACGCAATTCAATCTCTTTAAAAAGAGTATGTTGCAAAGCTTGATTGATCTCTACCCATTCTGCCATGATCCCCCTCCCTTTAGGTTCATCTCTTTTCTTGAAAGAAGTATGCCAGTAGAGGTAATCTATTTGATGAAAGGAGTTTAAAATAATGGATATTGACAAACTGCGTGATTGGTTTTTCGAAAGTCGTCGCCTTCTTCCATGGAGGGAAAATCCTTCCCCCTATGAGGTATGGGTTTCTGAGGTGATGTTGCAGCAAACCCAAGTGAGTGTGGTGGTTCCTTATTTTAAGCGGTGGATGACCCTTTTTCCTACGATTAAAAGCTTAGCAGAGGCACCAATGGACAAGGTGATCAAAGTATGGGAAGGGCTCGGATATTATTCTCGGGCGCGAAATCTTCATGAGGGAGCACGCTATCTCGTTGAAAATCATGGAGGAGAGATCCCTTCCTCTTATAAGGAACTTGAGAGAATTAAGGGGTTAGGTCCCTACACGATTGGAGCGATCTTAAGCTTTGCATTTAAGAAAAAAGCTGCTGCGGTAGATGGAAATATTTTGCGTGTTTTTGCTCGATATGATGGGGTGATGGCCTCTATAGATCAGTCAAAGGTTCAAAAGAAGATAAGAGAGAGGTGTGAAGCCCTTCTCCCTGAGAAAGAGCCTTGGATTGTTATGGAGGGACTCATAGAATTAGGGGCTCTTGTATGTCAAAAAAAAGCTCAGTGCTCTTTGTGCCCCATTAGCAAAAACTGCGCTGCTTATAAAACTTGTAAAGCGGACATTCTTCCCATCAGGAAGAAAAAGGAAAAGGTCACCCATCTTCATCGAAGTGTTGCAGTGGTCCATGATCGGAAATCACTCCTTTTAAGAAAAGGAGAAAGGGGAAAGGTAATGGCAGATCTATCAGAATTCCCCTATTTTGATCGTGGAGTTTCTGTTGAGAAGGCTCTAGGGATTCCTCTCAAATCAATTGGACCTCTTCCTGAGGTTTCGCACGGATTTACAAAATACAAAGCGTTTCTCTATCCCCATCTTTATGAAGCTTCTCAGATAGAAATTAAAGGGTATGAATGGATTCCCTTTAACAAACTCTCTTCCATTCCTTTTTCTTCGGGGCATCGACGCATTCTTCTCTTATTGAAGAATAACCATATTATTCCTATATAGAATTAAATATAATGCTGGATAGGTTCATATGGCAGGTTACAATTTCCAAATTCAAGAGATGAACTGCTCCTCTTGTGTTGCAAAGATTGAAAAAAGATTGATGCAAGAAGAAGGGGTTGAAAGTGCAAGTGTTAACTTTGCAAGTGGCACAGCAAAAGTAACGGTAAGTCGGGAATCTATCACTCCTGAATCTTTAGCTCAACTTATCACAGACATGGGCTATCCGATGACTCCTTTGGAAAAGGTTGAAGAGGGAAAAGATTCTCGGATCAATTGGCTACAGGTCCGCGCCTTTGGTGCAGCAATCATTTCTCTTCCTTTACTGATCCCAATGCTTGGCGGACACCTTTCAATTTCAGTGCAAATGATTTTAGCAACCATTGTTCAATTTGGTGCAGGTTATTCGTTTTACATCGGATCTTATAAATCTTTAAAATCGAAAACAGCTAATATGGACGTTCTTGTTGCTCTTGGAACAAGTGCTGCCTATTTTTATAGTTTAGCTTCTGTATATGCGCACTTTTCAGAGCATCTCTATTTCGAAACAAGTGCTGTACTGATTTCTCTTATTTTAATTGGGCGTTATTTCGAACACCGAAGTAAGCAAAGTGCTCGAAGTGGAATGAAAGCTCTTTTAAAAATGGAAGCAAAAAGTGCGCGGATCAAACGAGAAGGGGTTTTCGAAGAGGTTTCAATTGAGACAGTTGTTCATGGCGATCTTGTCACTGTCCGTCCAGGAGAGCGCATTCCTGTTGATGGAGAGATCGTGGGAGGAGGATCACATGTTGATGAATCGATGCTAACAGGAGAGAGTGTCCCAGTTCGAAAAGAGGTAGGAAATACTGCTTATGCGGGGACAATGAATAAAGAGGGAAGTATAGAAATCAAAGCAACCCGTCTTGGTAAAGAAACAAGTTTAGGAAATATTATCCGTCTAGTGGAAGAGGCGCAAGGGACAAAAGCACCCATTCAGAAATTAGCAGACAAAGTTTCTGGAATTTTTGTTCCTATTGTTTTAGGGGTCGCAATTTTAACCTTTTTTATTTGGGGATTTGGTGCCCATGACTGGAGGGAGGGCTTGATCAGTGGAATTGCCGTCCTTGTCATTGCTTGCCCTTGCGCGTTGGGGCTTGCCGTTCCAACAGCTATCATGGTGGCGTGTGCTCAGGGAGCTAAAGAGGGGGTTCTTATAAAAAATGCGGAAGGGCTGGAAAGGGCAGCTCAGATCGATACCATTATTGTTGATAAAACAGGGACAGTTACAGAAGGGAAATTGACCCTGTCAAGCATTCACTCCTCTCTTTCAGATGAAGCATTTTTGAGAAAAGCGGTTTCCTTATCTCGCTTATCAGATCATCCCCTTTCTGAGGCCATTACTATGAAAGGGAAAGATCTTTCGGTAGAAGAAATTAAAGACTTTAAATCACACAGTGGAAGGGGGCTTTCTGGAGGAGGGCTCCTACTCGGCTCTCCATCTTTTTTAGAATCGGAAGGAGTATCCCTAGAGGGGATTGATTTCGAAAAAGAAAAAGAGATCATCGTTGCCTTATCTGAAGGGAAAAAATGTTTGGGATATGTGACCCTATCCGATCAAATTAAAAAAGACTCTAAGGAGGCAGTAGAAAAGTTGCATACTCTTGGGAAGAAGATTTATCTTCTAAGTGGAGACCGCGAGCCTGTTGTTCAGTCTGTCGCCGAGACTCTCTCTCTCGATGGGTATTTTGCTCAGGTTCTTCCAGAGGAGAAAGGGAAAATTGTGAATGATTTTCAACAAAAAAAGCATGTTGTTGGAATGGTTGGGGATGGAATTAATGATGCCCCAGCTTTAGCAACAGCTGATGTTGGATTTGCTGTAGCAACTGGAACAGATGTTGCTATGGAAAATGCTACGATCGGGCTCATGAGGAGCAATTTGTCAAACCTGCTGACTGCTATCCATCTTTCCAAAAAAACATTTATCAAAATCCGGCAAAACCTTTTCTTCGCATTCATTTATAACACCTTGGGGATCCCCCTTGCAGCTTTGGGTTTTCTAAACCCAATGATTGCAGGACTTGCCATGGCCCTCAGCTCAATCTCTGTTGTTCTTAACTCTCTTACTTTGAAAAAAATGGGAAACCGAGTAGAATGAGCTCATTTCAAAACCGTATAGGTGCGCTATGAATGTTGAACTTGAGATACCAAGACGTATGTTGTTTGATTGGAAAAAGTTACTTTTTTATGTCGTGCCGCTAGCCCTTCTTGGTGGGATTTTTCTTGCAAAAATGGGAACCCGAAAAGGGAAGGCAGAAGAAGAGTATGTTAGTGCTATGCAAGCATTTAATAAATGGGATCAAATCTTAGATTGTGACAATGAAAATTTTTCAAGTTTAGAAAAAATCATCAAAAAACACCCTGAACTTCACGCTCATTATGACGCTTTGATTGGGCAGAATCTTTTAGCTGTTCATTCCCCTAAAAAAGCAATGCCCTACATCGAAAGAACCTTGAAGCGGACCAACCAACCTTATTACTCCGACTATGCAAGGAATTCCATTTGCATTAGTGAGGGTAAATATGAAGAAGCTCTCGAAAAAGCCTACAGCTTAAAAGAAAACATGATGGGGGATGGCGCTTTTTGGGAAAAAGGGAAAGACCACTCATCCCTCTTTGCTTTTAATTTGATTCGAATTGCGACTCTGTGTCATCAACTTGAGAACAAGAAGGGTGAATTAGAAGCATGGAAGGAAATAAAGCAGTACGGAGGTTGGGACGTAGAAGCCCCAGCCAGCGAAAAAATTGGGCAAGAAGGATTCGTGCAGCTACTTAGCCATTTTAGCGTCCAAGAGACAACCCTCTTAGATTATATAGCTTCAAGAGAGGAGGAGCTCAGCAAAAATTAGCTTTTGCTTACTGTCCTCCCTCCTTATCACCTAACTTTGTTACTGCCGAAGCTGCTTTGTTCATTCCTGATCCTCCCATAAGACCTAGGAAGAAAAAGACGAGTGGAGGTAAAAAGAATGCGATAATAACACCCACGATTGCCAAAACAAGCTTAGTTGCCTTTTCTTGTTTGAATACAAACCTAAAGGCAGCACGAGCTGCTTTTTCAATCTTATTAGGGAGCCATACGCCGAGAATTCCCCCCACGCCAGCTAGGAAAACACTCCAGGCAGCGCTAAAGAAGATAAATGTTAGCAAAGTTGCAATGAGAAAATAGAGGACGAAGAAAATCTCAAAGCGATATTTCTTCCCAAAATTTTCAATTTCTTGAACGCTAACGCCTTCCTTAATTTTTTTATCCATTGTTTCACTCTGGTTTTAAATCATAGGAGTAGTGGTTTTTCCGAGAAAGTTTCCCCGCTACCCCTTACACTTAAGTTTAAAATAAAATATTTTTTTTGCAATGCAGATATTTTCAAATTTCTTTGAATTTTTTCATTAAATGGAATAATATGAACGCGATAGTTGTTCGTAACTTTTTTTAGAAGAGAAAGAATTGATAGCAAAGATTCGATCGTTAATTCATATCCATAATAGCATCAATCTTTTGAATAAGATTCTCTCCCTTTTTTTAGCGATTTCTCTCTCTCTTTTTCTAATCAGCTATTTATCAGAACTTAAGGCTGAGGGTGTTATTCCTCAGCCTATTAAAAAGGCCTCTTCCCATCCTCTTCCTCTTGCTGACTATGAAAAGATTGGGACAGGACCTTTAGCCGTTGACTCTGGAATTCAAAGCTTTCCGTTTCCCGATCTCAGTAGAGAGGTTTTGTTTCTTTCTATTTCAAGTCGTCCCGATATTTCTGAGGGAGCAAGTGAGATTCTTATTGGGCTCAAAGGAAATCCGAAAAGGATGAAAGTTTCCCCAGATACAATGCTTTATCTGACTTATGATGAAAACCATCTGACATTCTCAGAGGGGCCTACTCCACTTTGGATTAAGCCTAAATTGGGAAGTCTTGAGATGGGGATGGATCTTATTTCAGAAAATGGAGAACTCCTTTTATCTGAAAGGCGGGAACAACAGGTGAAGATTGAAGGTAAACCTTTAAAGAAGGAGGAGGTTTCTGATTTAGGGTTGATAGCGGCTATTCAAGCGTTAGAAGGGGCTCGATGGTGGTCTCCTGATCGCCTTTTTGATCAGTATGCAGGAGCGGTTTATCAGAAATATAAGGGATTGGAAAGGCTTGAAATTCTGGGGAAAAGAATCTTATTTTCTGAAGAAGGGAAATGGTTCATTTGGAGAGATGGAGAGTGGGAAGAAGGGGATAAAACAGAGAGGTATCCTCTAGCCATTATTAAGGAGATCACTCCCTATAAGATGGACTGGCAACTGTGGGATGCAAGTGGTTTAGAAACAGTTGTTTTATCATTTCACCGTCACCATCCTCAACCCCTTTCTATTCGTCCCGAAGATATCTTTACCCGTCTGCGACAAAGAACGACTTCGCGCGTTTCTTGTCGCATCGATAACCATGCAACAATATTAAAAGTGGGTGATTGGCTTTTTCGTACAGAAAGTGGGTGGCATACCATTAAAAGCTCCTCCGAAGTTGATGCCATTGTGAAGTTTAAAGCTTTTGGAGAACTTTTTATCTTTGATAAGCTTGAAAAAGTCGATGGGAAAGAGGTGTTTTGTGGCTCTCTTTTCGACCAGATGCGCACAGAGCTCTTAGCAGTTCGTCTTCCCATCACACAAATGAAGACGTTAGAACATTCTCACCCTGCAAAAAAAGGGGGACCAAGCAAGGCTCATCCGTCTACTTCTAGCGAGGGTGGAAATATTCGGTCAAATAGAAAAATGAGTCACAAACGATTGCCAAAAGAGGAACACGAGATTTTTGAAGATTAAGAAGATTACTACATTTATCCTTTGTATTGCCGCTTTACATGGGCAAACCATTGAGGAAAAGCAAGACTCTCTCCTTCTACAGAAAGAGGAGAAAGAGCTTCGCACTTTTTTAAACGAAATCAATGGGCAACTTAGACGTCTTCGCAGTTCTATGGAAGAAAAGTACATGCTTGTAAATGATTACTATTCCAGTGGAGCTAAAGAGGAGGAGTACCAAGGTCTATTAAAAGAGGTGAATGCGATTCGGATTGAAATCCAAGACCTTGAAAAAGAATGGCACGATTTAGCTGTTAATGAATCAAAAAAAGAAGATGAAGGATACGCTCTTTGGGACGAGGAAGAAACAACGTTTTCTCAACTCATTATGGAATATGGCTCTAGTGATTTTCTTTACGTTGTTCCTCCTGAAGTGCTGACAATGAAGTTGCACCTTCATTCCGCTATTCCAATTCCTCGTGAGTCGTGGAGCGATTTGCTAGAAGTCGTCCTTGCTCATAATGGAATTGGTGTAAAGCAGTTGAACTCTTACACCCGTCAACTCTATATATTGAAGCAAGATCTTGTTGCCGTGGATCAAATCCTTAATGACCCTCGCGATCTTTTAAGAATACATCCAAAGACCCGGATCGCTTATGTTTTCTCTCCTCCTCCCGAGAGGATTAAAGGGGTCTCTCAATTTTTTGAGCGATTTCGTGATCCGAAAATGACGTTTGTTTATCAAGTTGGTTACAAGATTGCGATTATTTCTTCAAAGGAAGAGGTTGAAAAGCTTCTCACCCTTTATGATGCAGTTTGGGAAAAGGAGAATGAAAAGCTTACACGCGTTCTTTCAATGTCCCGTCTGAAGCCAGAAGAGATGGAGAAGATTTTAGTGGCTTACTTTGGGGATTTGACTAAGAAACCTCGAGTTGGCTTGACAAAGGGTGAGGGAGATGACCTTATCATCCTCCCTTTAAAGGGAGAGGGCTCTCTTGTTCTAATTGGTCCTAAGGACATGGTTGAGCGGGCAGAGCAGCTGGTGAAGGAGACTGAAAGGCAGATTGAAGATCCCATGGAGATGACGGTTTATTGGTATACCTGTCGTCATAGCGATCCCATTGATGTTGCGGAAGTTCTTGAAAAAGTCTACGCCTCTCTTATCTATTCAGGAGTTGAAGGGCAATCTCCCCTTCCGGAAGGGACTCCCCTTCCTCCTACAAGGAGTTTGGAACCTCCTCCAGAGCCACAGTTATCTCCTCCAACCTATGGGCCTCCTCAGTATTCAACAGTGGTCCATCCCCCTACCGCAGTTGCTGCAACAATCGAAGCTCAAAAAGAGAGGTCTTACACCACAAACTTTATCCCTGATCCCAAGACGGGATCGATTATGATGGTTGTGAGAAGAGACACCCTTGAAAAAATTAAAGGATTAATTCGGAAACTTGATGTTCCAAAGAAAATGGTACAGATTGAGGTTCTTCTTTTTGAAAAGAGAATTAAAAATCAAAACAACTTTGGGATCAATCTTCTTAGACTAGGCTCTGCCGCCACGAATTCTCACGAAACAGGTTTAAGCTATGATAATGATAGTAGAGAAAGGCCTGGCATTGTTGACTTTTTCCTCTCTCGAAAAAAACCAAATGATTTTTGGCCTGCATTCGATATTGTTTATAACTTTTTGATGGCGCAGGAAGATGTGAGAATTAATGCGGCTCCATCAATTACAACATTGAACCAAACCCCTGCTCAGATATCCTTAGTGGTAGAACGGTCGATTAATACAGGAGTGGCTCCTGTAGATTCTAATAATGGAAAAGTTTTCCAACCAACCTTTTCAAGAGCTCAATATGGAACAACAATGGTGATCACTCCCACCATTCATGATCCTGAAAGTGGTGTCGATAATAAACACTTTGTCACACTTGAGACGAACATAACTTTTGACACGGTTAAAAAGAACACGCAGAAAGATATGCCCGAGGTGAATCGTCGTCATATTGAGAATCAAGTGCGTGTGATTGATGGTGAAACGGTGATCCTTGGAGGTCTTCGTGAGAAAACAGCCGACGACTCTACCAGTAAACTCCCCTTTCTTGGAGAACTCCCCGGCCTTGGAAAGTTTTTTGGAGAGTCGAACATGACAGATGAAAATACTGAGATGTTTCTTTTTATTACCCCTAAAATTGTATTTGATGTGAGAGGAGAGCATGAAAAACTTCGCTTAGATCAGCTCACAAAGCGCCCTGGAGATATTCCTGAATTTTTAGAACGAGTGGAGGAGGGAAAGAAAAAAACGAAGAAACGCCTTTTTGATAACAGTCTTAAACTCTTTTTTGGACATGTCAATGGCTGATTTAGATGATAACTATCTCTTTGCAGATCGTTTTGGGCTTAGCTCGATTTATGATCTTTCAGAAAGTCCTTTTGTGAAACAAGGGATTCAAAAGCTCCCCTATAATTTTGTAAAGCAAAAGCTTGCCCTTCCCATCGATGATAAAGATGGAAAACTTGTTGTAGCGATCTCTCGTCCATACGATTTAGAAGTAATCAAGGAGATTCGATGTATTACGGGGAAAGATGTTGAAGAGGTTTTTTGTCCAGCAGCCTCACTTGAGGAAGCAATAGAAAAATGTTACCACCAAGGAGATAAAGAGGCGTCTCAATTTATTGAGGGACTTAAAAAAGAAGGGCGAGGCATTGTTATTCAGGAGCGGGAAGATGAATATGATCTACTTGATAAGCATGATGATTCTCCTGTTATTCGCCTTTTAAATATGATCGTCATTGAAGCTATCCAACAAGGAGCTTCCGATATCCATTTTGAACCTCTTGATAAAGAGATGGCCATTCGTTATCGCATTGATGGCGTATTGCAATTTCGACATTCTCCTCCATCTGAGCTTAGTAAACAGCTTTTGACACGGATCAAAGTGATGGCAAAGATGGATATTGCAGAGCATCGATTGCCTCAAGATGGAAGGATTAAGCTTCGGATGGGTGGAAGGCAAATTGACTTTCGAGCAAGTACTGTTCCAGTTGCTGGTGGAGAAAGAATTGTTCTCAGGATTCTTGATAAAAGTAATATTGTTCTTGGCCTCGATAAAATAGGGATGGGCGAAGAGACGTTGCAAAGTTTTCGAAAGTACATCCACCAAAATCAGGGGATTGTCCTTGTTACAGGGCCGACGGGAAGTGGAAAAACAACAACCCTTTATAGTGCAATCAATGAGATTCACTCCCAAGAGATCAATATTATGACCATCGAAGATCCTGTAGAATATAAACTCTCTGGGATTGCTCAAATTGGTGTAAATCCTAAAATTAATCTCACCTTTGCTAAAGGGCTTCGTCATATTTTGCGGCAAGATCCCGATGTCATTATGATCGGTGAGATTCGTGATAAAGAAACGGCTGAAATAGCCATTCAATCCTCTTTAACCGGTCATTTAGTCCTCAGCACTCTTCATACCAACGACGCCCCTTCTGCTTTAACCCGTTTAGTCGATATGGGAGTCGAGTCTTACCTTCTTTCGTCTACGGTTTTAGCTGTTTTAGCACAGAGGCTGGTTCGCCGCATTTGTGAAGAATGTAAAGAGTCTTATGAACCTACAACCCAGGAACTTCACGACTTACAATTAAAAAAGGGAAAGTTGTATCGAGGCAAGGGGTGTGCCACTTGTTTTGGATCGGGATATAAGGGACGAGTTGGAATTTATGAATTGATGCCTGTAACAGGGATGATTAAAAAACAACTTCTTCGAAGTGCAGATGCAAATGCTCTCCAAAAGACCGCTACTGAAATGGGGATGGCGACTCTCCGTAGCGAGGGGGGCAAATTGGCTCAATCTGGAGTGACAACAACAACAGAAGTTCTTCGAGTGACGAAGCAGCTGGAGCTTTATGAATAGCCGTGAGTTTGATTTGAATAGCAAAGGCTAAATGAATGGCACTTTATCAATACACAGCCCTTACACCGGAGGGGCGGCGGAGAATAGGGATGGTCAACGCCGACTCCATTGAGATAGCAAAGGAGCGTCTTCGTAAGCAGCAAATCCTTGTAACTAAACTTGTTTCCTATGCTAAAAAAGGGGATCAATTAACCCTTTCTCCTTCTTTGCTGATCGGATTTACAAGAGATCTCCACGTCTTACTTCGAGCGGGCCTTCCCCTTTATGATAGTTTAATCATTTTGGAAGAAAAATATCGCCGAACGAAGCTCCACCCGATCTTTTTAGATCTTTGTGACCAGGTTAAAGAAGGGCATCTATTTTCTGAAGCGCTTAAAGATTATCCGAAGATCTTCGATCCAATTTATCTTTCGATGATTCGAGCTGGGGAAGAATCGGGTTCGTTGGAGCAAAGTTTTTATGAACTGGAAAAATTGATTGGAAGAGAGCAGGCGCTTCGAAAAAAACTCTCTTCAGCAATGATCTATCCAACCTTTTTAGCAAGCTTTTGTTTAATAGTAATAGGGGTCCTTTTGTTTTTCCTTATTCCATCGATGAGTGAACTTTTTGAAGAAAGAGCGCTTCACCCAATGACTAGGGGAGTCTTGTCTCTTAGTCACTTTTTGAACCAGCATGCCTTTTCCTTGCTATCAATGGTGGTTGGAATTGGAGGGATCTTTCTATTTTTGATACGGCATCCAAAAGGAAAGAAAAAAATGAAAGAGCTCCTTCTCCATGTTCCTATTGTCAAGCGGCTTTTCATAGAGACGGTGATGGCCCGTTTTTGCAGCGTTTTTTCAATTCTTTTTCGTGGAGGGATAACGATGATAGAGTGTCTCCGCCTTTCAAAAAAGGTGATGAAGCACCCTTCTTTTGAAGAGATAGTTACAAAAGCAGAGAAAAAGGTTCTTGAAGGAAAGCGTCTCTCCGAAGAATTTGAAAAGTCTCCATTGATTCCTACCCTTGTCGTTCGGATGCTTGCCGTTAGTGAAGAATCGGGTAGGGTTGCAGAGATGATGCACCATCTTTCAGAAATATATGAAGAAGATATTGAAAGGAGTTTAAATCGGTTGACCTCATTCATTCAACCCGTCATGCTTTTGATGCTTGGTGTAGTGGTTGCAGTGATCCTTCTTGCAGTCCTTCTTCCACTAACCGATGTCAGTTCAATTTTAAAATGAGGACAAGATAATGAAAAAGAAATACACCATGACACTTCTTGAGATTATGATTGTGATCTTTATCATAGGGATCATTAGTAGTGTGATCGGCTACAATATGAAGGGAAGCCTCGAAAAAGGGAGAGCATTTAAAACAAAGGAAGGGATTAATAAACTTTATGAGATCGTTCAACTTGAAGAAGCTGGAGGGAAAGCACTTAATTTGGAAAAAGATCTCGGTGATAGTGTTGCGGAACTTTTAACACACTCAGGCCTTGTTCGAAACCCTAAAGACTTAATGAAAGATGGTTGGGGGAACCCTTATCATTTCTCTTATGAGAATATGGAGCTAAGGATTACATCAAAAAAATATGAAGACTATTGCAGTGCCAAAAATATCGAAGAGATCTACCCATGGAGCGACAAAGAGGATTCACACTCATAGAACTTTTCCTTACGATAGGCCTCATTGCAATGGTGGGGGGGCTTCTCCTTTTTCGTGCGAAGCCGATGCTTGATCGGTACCGTTTCGATCATGGGATTGCAAAGCTCAACCGAGAACTTCTCTATTCCAAACACCTTTCAGAAGTGGCACATGCTGATGTTGACTTTACAATTGAAAGGGTAAAGGGGGGGCTCATTTGTATTAGAAATACCGATGAGCCTCTCAAAATTCCCCATACCTTTAAAACAAAAATTTCTATCCCCCATCTTCAACTTGTTGATAAGGAACAGATCACGATTTGCTACACCTCTTCAGGATATGTTTTGGGTGATACGCAATTTTCCGTGAAATATGGAGAGGATAAATTTGATTATGAGCTAAGCACTAGAGAAAAAAAGATTAAACAGCTACAATGACCCCTTTGAATACTACGCAATTGGACCAGATTAGCTTAGTTAGCATTCATGGGCAGTATAAAAACTTTTTGGTGAGATGATGAGAATGAAAACGCTTCTTCTAAGTTTGGCACTTGTGCCAACCCTCTTTTTTGGGCAAGAAAATCATAATGTTCAAACGATGCCGATTGCAACTGAATTGAAAGTGAGAATGCCTGAATGGCGCCCAAAAGTTCTAGAGCAATTTCCTAATGGAACTCCGAGGCTCGTGATATTTTATGCTGAGAATGACCAAGGAGAAGAAGAGGCGGTTAAGAAGATTGCATTTTATGAAGGGGGGCGCCCTCTCGAAGAGACCGACTTAGTTGTCGTGGATGAGAAATCACCGGCTTATGACATGTGGAAATCGACCATTGTTCCTCACGGTGTTAGCGTGCAGTTTCGAGAAACGGGAGAAGTGGAGCGAATCAGTTATTTCGATCGAGGACTTCTCCAAGGTCCGATGAAAATTTTCTATCCCAAAGGACAGTTGAATCATTTGACGACCTATCATCAAGGGCTCCCTGAGGGAAAGGTTTACTCCTACCATGAAAATGGGCAAGTTTTAGCTGAGGGAGAGTTTGTAGGGGGCAAGCTTTGTGGTGATTATACTCGCTATTTTCAAAATGGAGAGCGTGAGGTTCTCGTTCCTTATGTTAACGGAGAGGTTCATGGGAAGCTTATCGAGTGGTATGAAAATGGGAATGAAAAAGGAGAAAGCCGCTTTACACAAGGAAAGCTTCAATCTGAAGGGAATCATCCTGCAATCATTCGCTATAATGAAGACCACACAATTGTAGAGGTTCAAGACTTCCATCAAGGGGCTCCTCATGGAGACCATATTAAGTATCATTCCAACGAAAGACAAAGTTACCACGCTCGTTACGTCAATGGGCAAATAGATGGAATGGAGACTTGGTATAATAAAGAGGGTAAGGTCGTTGGTGAGAGTGAGTATGTTCAAGGAAAAAAGGTAGGAAAGCACTGGAAGAAGCACGAAAATGGAACAATGGCATACATTGCAACTTATGATAAAAAAGGACATCTCAAAGAACCGATTCGTGAGTTTGATGAAAATGGACAAAAAATTGCTGAATATTCGGTGAATCAAAATGGGCAATACGAAGGAAGTTACAAAACGTGGTATAGCGATGGCAAAACTCAACTAGAGTGTTTTTATGTTGATGGGGAGTTTGATGGAGAGCAAAAACAATACCATCCTTCTGGACAGCTCAAGTTTCATGGCTTTTATAAAAACAAAGTCAAAGAGGGACGATTTCAAGAGTGGTTCGAAGATGGAAAGCTTGCGTTTGAAGGAACCTATAAGGGTGGAAACAAGGATGGAGAATTCATCGATTGGTTTGCAAATGGGCAGATTAAAGCAAAGAAAGGGTTTAAGAATGCTCTCTATGATGGAGATCAAAGGGAATGGTTTGAAGATGGTTCCCCTTGTTTAGAAGGGCGCTATGAAATGGGAAAAAAAGATGGGACCTTTAGAACATGGAATGAAAAAGGGCAACTCCTGTTTGAGGGAGCCTTTGATCAAGATAAGCCTATTGGTTTTCATGTTGCCTACTACGATTCTGGGAAAAAAGTGGAGTGCTTTCATTTTCTAGATGGAAAAAAAGAGGGGAAACATGAGCAGTATTATCCTAATGGGCAGCTAAAACTCACTGAGTCCTTTGTTAATGACCAGGTTGACGGGGAGTCTCTTGGATATTATGAAGATGGATCAAAGGCTTTTATCCGGAATTTTAAAGAGGGCGTACCTGTTGGGAAACAAAAAGAATTTTTCCCTTCCTCTGAGAAAGGGAAAGAATCCTTAGCGAACCTATATTTTTACAATGATAAGGGAGACCTTCATGGCGAGCAGAAAGCGTTTTATCCAAATGGGGCTATCAAGACTCAGATCTGTTATGAAAATGGCCTCTTGCATGGGTTAAAGGGGCTTTGGGACGAAAATGGAAATATCTTAGAGGAATCTAAGTTTGTAAATGGGAAACTTGAAGGACGTCACTTTGAAAAGGATCAGGAAGGGCGTGAGATCGTTTATACCTACAAAAATAATAAGCGAGAA
>JAGROK010000017.1 GCA_020440285.1 Chlamydiia bacterium
TCTCCCATTGCATATCTGTTAATCCATCAAATCTTCCTGCCATCGATTCTCCTTCTAGAAGTTAAAATGAAGAGAGCTTAGCAGGTCTTTAAAAATATTTAACCTAATATTATCGGGATAGGCTCAAGAAGGTCACAAAATTTTTGTTCACGGTAGTAAGAGATCCCATCATCAAATTGGGAATGGAAGCAATCAATAATGGCTTCAAGGTTTCGTAAACTTAAGGATGATTCGATGCAGAAATCAAAATAATCAAGATAACCATCAGAGTATCTTGTAAAGCATCTCCCTGCTAGATTGTTGTTAGAGTCTTCCGCATGATGAAGGGTGATCCACTCAATGGGGGCAGGCTTATACTCTTTACAGAAGCAAAAAACAAGGTCTCTATAAGGATGGTGGTGCCTTTTGCAACCAGAAAGAGCACTTATATGTGATGGTATAGAGAGGATTATGCGGCTGTTGTAAAAGTGTTGATACCAAGGGTCCTCCACGTTTAGTGGGGGAGAAGGATAAGGGAATGGTTTCTCTTGGAGTGCGTAGGAAAGACGGTCAACTTCCCATAAGAATAGAATCGCTTGCCACTCAACCGTACGAATACTCTCTGTACCCCATTTTCCACACTTGTAAGGGCAATCAAATTGAGTAGCTTTAGAAGGAACCGTATGGTAAAACCAATCAAACCAGCTACCATGGAGAAGAGAGGTAGCGCAAAGAAAGAGCAAGATTTTTAAGGTTTTCATCGATGCCCCAAGTTGTTTTAGCTATCCTTTGTAAAAGAAAATATAAAATAAATTCAACTGTTGTTTCGAAAGAATTGCTTTGAAATAATGGTTTCTTTGCTTATGGTGGCGGCTATGGTTTCGAGATCATCTCCTATTTCAACACTTGTTTATGTTGCCCTTAATGGGGCATTTGTCTTGGGAATGTCGGGAAAAAGGGCGATGCAGTGCGCAACGATTGCAACTTCACTTCTCAATGGAATGCGCTTTAAAGGAGAGTCTTCTTTAAAAGGGTACTTTACGAAAAAAGAGGTAGAGCGCCTTTGCCCTTTATCAACGGTTATGATTTTGGGGATAAGTGCGTATATGGACAAAATATCCGTTAAGAAAGGAATCTTTACAGTGGGTGGTGTTGCAGCAGCGCAGCACTTTGCTTAGAGGGTATTTAATAATTGCTTTGGGCATTGGAAAAAGAGATTTTTCTCTAGGAGGACTGTTTGGAAGCCGGAGCAAACTTTGAAAAGTTTGCGTAAGGTTGAAAACAGGCTTCATAGAGGAAAAGATTTTTTCCATTAATGCCCGAATGAATTGTTAAATGCCCTCTGAAAAGGAGTGTTTTAAGGTTGTGTATGTTCCTCTGCAATTTGATGAAGAAAGTGTGAAAGAGTCATGGGGCAAAATTGCTCCAGGATATAATAATTCCAAACTCTATAAGGAAGAAGACCTAACTATTCTTGCTGCAAAGAGACAAAAGGGATTTACCAACTTTTGGAATATTGGGGGAAACCCAGAATCTCGGGTAGCTTTTAAAGGACCAGGTTCTGAAGAGGAGGTATTTTTTGAAGGGAATTGGATTGAAGATGACAAGATTGCGTGTGGGTATCCCTCTATAGGAAAGATATGTAATAGTTATTGGTATACTTTAAGCCAATTGTCTCAAGACCATTCGGTGATCATCGTGAATCTTATGGCAGAAAGGGATGTTCCTTCCTACGGACAATTCTTACCGGGAGAGGAAGGGTTAAATGTAGGAGAAGAAGGGCTTTCTATTCAAGGAGCGTGTGATCGGTGGGGTGCAGCGTTGAAATTGCAAGAGATGAAAAAGGATAATGAGTGGAGCGAAATGAAGGTGGGGCTGAATGGAAAAACCTTCAAAGTCTTTCACTACGGAGAGTGGATTGATTTTAACGATGGCAACTTAGGTGCTGTAAGCGAGCTTATCAAAGCTGTTTATGGTGAAATGAAGTCTGGAGGAGTTGTGGTTGCAAACTGCCGGGCAGGGGTAGGGAGAACAGGAACATTTTTAACAGCCCTCCATTTCTACCAGATGATTCAAAAAGGGGAGCTTGATCCAGAAAAATATACTCTTGAATCGATTGTTACGACCCTCAACTCTTTCCGGGAGAGGCGGGGAGATGTCCAGTTTGTCCAAACAGATAAACAATTTGTGATGCTCCTGACTCTCATTCAAAAATTTTATAAGGAAGCTATTGACCTTCAATAGGGTGGTCGGGTATCCTTCTCCTCTATGAAGTATTTAGAATCTAATTACCAGACAGTGCGCCGCAAAACCCGAACGGTGATGGTTGGAAACGTTGCCGTTGGAGGGGACCACCCTGTTCGGATCCAGTCGATGACCCATTCAAGTACAAGTGATATGGAGGGGACGGTTGATCAAATCATCCGCCTTGCTGATGCAGGGTGCAAAATCGCACGGGTCACCGTTCAAGGAAAAAGAGAGGCTGCTGCTTGTGAAGGGATCAAAAATGCTTTGATTCAAAAAGGGTATTCGATTCCCCTTGTCGCTGACATCCATTTTTATCCTCCTGCTGCGATGCTTGCTGCTGAATTCGTTGATAAGGTGAGGATTAATCCAGGGAATTTTGCTGATAAAAGGGCGACATTTAAGACGATCAAATATAGTGATGCGACTTATGCAGCAGAACTTGATAAGATCCGCGAAACATTTGCTCCACTTGTTGAAAAATGCAAAAAGTTTAAACGGGCAATGCGTATTGGAACCAATCATGGCTCTTTATCTGATCGGGTGATGAGTCGTTATGGAGATACCTCTTTTGGGATGTTGAAATCGGCTCTCGAATTTGCCCAGATTTGTAGAGAGATGGATTACCATGATTTTATCTTTTCGATGAAGGCTAGCAATCCTCTGGTGATGGTTCAAGCTTACCGCTTACTTGTGGCAGAAATGAATGTTTTGGGATGGGATTATCCGATTCATTTGGGAGTCACTGAAGCGGGGGATGGAGAGGACGGACGGGTGAAATCGGCGATTGGAATTGGCTCCCTTCTCCTTGATGGAATTGGAGACACGATTCGAGTCTCTTTAACTGAGGACCCCTGGTTTGAGATCGACCCTTGCCAAAGGCTGATTAACTTTGCGAGCTCCTACGAGGAAAAGAAGGCTCCCCCTTATGTGAAGCTAAATCGGAATATCCATGAGATTAAGCCACGTCGATTCGTTCGTGAAGCACCCCCTTTGCATCGAGATGGTTCGGTAATCCTTTGGGGAGAAAAGGAGGAAGGTCTTGAGGTAGATGGTTTTTGTGATGGCTCCATTATCTTATTTAAAGATGAAACCCTTCCTGTCGTTTCTGTTGATGAGCTTTCGGGGGAGAGAGCAGCTGCTTGGATTAAAGATGGTGATCCCAATCTATGGAGCAAACTTTTAGAGGCCCCTGCAGAGTTTATTTTACTTGAGCTTACTGAGCTAGCCCTTCATATGGGGAGGCAATTTTTTGAATGGATCCGAAATGCTAAGCTTGATATCCCCGTCATTTTAGTTGGAAGCTATTTACTTTCTGAGGAAGAGACGGTGATCCGTGCTTCCATGGAAATGGGGGCCCTTCTTGCAGATGGAATGGGTGAGGGACTTTTACTTAAAACCAATTTGCCTCCCCAAAAAGCTGCTTCTTTATCTTTTAATATCCTTCAAGGGTGTCGGATGCGAGCGAGTAAAACAGAGTTTATCGCTTGCCCGAGTTGTGGAAGGACTCTCTTTGATCTCCAGGAAGTGACTCAGAAGATTCGTGCAAAGACAGGCCACCTTCCTGGGGTAAAAATTGCGATCATGGGGTGTATTGTGAATGGGCCAGGTGAAATGGCCGATGCAGATTTTGGTTATGTGGGATCGGGAAGGGATGCTATTGATCTTTACGTTGGAAAAGAGTGTGTAGAAAGGGGGATTCATTATTCAGAAGCAGTCGATCGTTTGATCAAGTTGATCAAAGATCATAATCGGTGGGTAGAACCACAAAAATTGGGAGTTGACCATGAAAAAAATCGTTCTTGTAGTCCTTTGTCTGTTTAGCGCTCTTTCTGCGGGGAGCTTTCGTGAAGAGTTTTTAAGCCAAGTCCTTGTATCTGCTTCTTCGAACCCATCGGAGATTGCCCCTAACGTGCAGAACCTCATCGAAGGTTTTTATAAAGAAACAAGGCAAGAAATGAGAGGGATAGATGGAGAGATCAGACCTATTTTTGTTTCAGCTCAAGGAGACTTCGAAAAAGCGATGGCTTTGATGCTTGGGGAAAAAAAGATCAGAGGCCTTGTTGGTTGGATTTGTGCTCCAATGCCGACAACACCCCTTTGTGTAGAAGAGCAAGTGCCATCAGATGATTTTGATCGTGTGATGCTTACTGTCCAGAAGCGCTCTATAACGACTCGGGAATTTTTAAGAAGTGGAGGGATTTTATTCATTCAATACCCAACAAATGGTTTTTTCAGCCGCTCAGAAGAGCAGCAAGAAATTTATAAGAAAGCGCTTAGTGACTTTCCTAACTTAATCGATACCCCTCTTTCTATGGATAGACTTTCTCCTAGCATGATAGGGGCAACCTACTTCTTTGAGTCCGAAAATGGGGAGCGTTTTGTCTTTTCGATTCAAGGAAATCAAGCGAACTCTATCTCTCCAAGTGAGGAAAGGACTTGGGTGATGTGGTTTGGTGAAGTAGGGGATCTTGAAATTTCAAAACGAGTCATGCAGATCCATAATGAAGTTGGTTTCATGCCTGCGAATTAGGCCTCTGACTTTTTCTTCCCCGCCCCTAGAGGGTGTCGTCATAAGATTGGCTTTGAGAGAGGTTTCTCTAGGGAAGCCTAAAGCAAAGTCAATCTTGTGACGATGCCCTCTAAAGAACGGGGGCGTTTTATTTTTCAAAACTTGGGAATTCCCAAGCTTTAAAACATGACCGGTATATACCGATAATGATTCAAAACTTGGTTTTTCCCTGTGTCAGCATCTTGATCTTTAACCCTATCTGCATCGCTCCTATCTCCTGGATAGGAGGCTGCTTCGATAGGATCAAATCTCAAGCGCTGGCTTTGGGAAATTCCCAAGTTTTGAAACATGACCGGTATATTTTTCTTTTATTAAATATTCATAATTAATATTTGTTAATTAAGAAAAGAAAAATAGGTTTTTATGAAAATAAAGCAAATTATCCGGTTTAATAGAATTTTCTTTATTGCAAACTTGTCGGTATTCATTGCCTTAATCGGATTTTTTGCCTTTGTTGGACCTAGACTTTTTAACACTGGGGGAACAATTGAAGCAAGTCGCATTGTTCTGATGGGAGAAAGTGGCGTGCCCAACATCATCCTTCAAGGAGATGATGAAAACACCTTAATGACTTTCAACGACGCAGCGGGGAATGTCCGCCTTCAATTGCAAGGAGGAGTTTTTCCAGCGCTCATTATGAAAAATGAAGAGCGCGAGATTGTTGGAACGTTTTTTCCATTGAAAGATGGAGGTGCAGCGGTCGGGTTAGGAGATAGGGAAGGAAACATGGCAACATTTATTCGTGGAGGATCTTCTCCTATGATGAATTTCTATCATCAGTCAAGTGAGCCTAATATTGCCATGGGGATTGCAGGGGAGCTTCCCCATTTTGTCATGGTCCCTACGGGTGGCCAAGAAGGGATGCTCATTCATGGAAGCAGCCCAACAACCCTTCTTTTTATAGATGAGTATGGGAAAATCCCTGTATCACTTTCTCGCTATGGGCTTCAGCAGCAAGGAGATATTAAAAAGGAAGTTGAAGACATCGAATAGCCCATTGACCCTTATTGATTTGCGTGATTTTTTCATTTGCTATTCACGATTAAACCCGATTCATGTTAAATTAAAGGTGGAACCTGTCTGAACAAACCGCTCTCTCGAAAGAGGGGCAGGAGGTTATTGAATCTCAAGGACAGATCTGCAATTTCTAGTGAGGTTGCCGTTTTGAGAAGAGAGCTAGACTCTCATAGGTCGCTTGAAGCGATCATTTCTCAGACAACTCTGGTCATCATGTCTCTCATAGAGGCGAAAGGTTAGATTGAGGCTACGGTCTCTCAACCTGGACTTAGCTAGAGGATCAAGTGCAGCTTCGGACCTTCAATGCGACTGCGTGCTTAGTGGGGGATGTGATCGCCCTAGTGCGCCACGGGAGCTTGAAGGTTTTTTTTTACCTTACCCGGAGTGCGACCTATTTATGCAGCCCTAAAGGGAAAAATAGG
Organism: Chlamydiia bacterium; assembly: GCA_020440285.1. Taxonomy (GTDB): domain Bacteria; phylum Chlamydiota; class Chlamydiia; order Chlamydiales; family Simkaniaceae; genus Neptunichlamydia. The sequence goes on from JAGROK010000017.1 coordinate 6,235, forward strand.
TCGCACTCCGGGGCTTAAGCGAGTGCGAGTAAGATTATCCACCCCGACGGCGACTAGAGTCGTACTCTTTGATATAGTTAATAACGCAGATTGAGGCAAAGGGCCAATAGTATGAGGTGGACTTAAGGTATTTTGTAAATAAAAGGGAAAGGGCGATATTCGTGAGAAAGCGAAACGTAACATGTGAATTTGAATGAACGCGATTTTCGTCTTTAGTGATGCGGTGGTCAATGATTGAAAGTGCATAACCATTTAATATTACAAAACTTCCAATTAGAGCAGGTTTTAAAGCAGGTTTTCCAAGGACCCTTGCCGCTATAAAATGGAGCGCAAAGCTTGTTGTTGTATAAGAAAATAGTTCAGCAGGAACCCTATAATCATCAGCTGTAAGTAATTCTTTGAATGACGGCTTTGCTAAAGAACATCCTACCATGGGTTAACCTCCAAATTGTCCAAGATTTTATATAATTACAAAGAAAAAATAAAGAATTAAAATGAATACTATATATTATTTATCTTACTGTTTTTAAGTTGGTTGCGCAGTTTTCTGAAAAAAAGGCTCCTTTTACTCATCTCTCTTTCAAAGCCGCGGCATACAGGCTCGTAAAAAGTGGGACGATCCATCTCTTCTGGGAAGTAGTCTTGCCCAGAAAAGGCGTGGGGGAGATCATGGTCATATTGATAGTTTTTTCCATACCCCTTCTCCTTCATGAGGCGAGTTGGAGCATTTAGGATCGTTTTAGGAGGGGCTAGATGAGAGGTTTCCTCCGCAACTCGTTGAGATTTTTTGAAAGCAAGATAAGAGGCGTTGCTTTTGGGGGCTAAAGAAAGATAAAGGACCATTTCTGCTAAAGCGAGCTCTCCTTCAGGAGATCCTAGCCTTTCGTAAGCTTGCCAAGCAGCTAGAGTTAAGGGAAGAGCTTGAGGATCAGCAAGGGCGATATCCTCGACTGCCATTCGGACGAGTCGTCTTGCTAGATAATGGGGATCTTCTCCTCCTTCGAGCATTCTCGCAAAATAGTAGAGCGCCGCGTCAGGGTCAGAGCCTCTGACCGATTTGTGAAGAGCTGAGATAAGGTTGTAGTGACTGTCATCATGTCGGTCATAAAGAGGGGGCTTTTTTTGGACCAGAGAGCAAAGAGTGTTAAAGTCGATCTCCCCTTCATGGATGGTTTGCAGATTTTCCAACGTGTTGAGAAGATGGCGGCCATCTCCATGAGAAAATCCAATGAGTCCTTTTTTTGCATCATCTGTAAGGGAGATTTTTTTTGAACGTTGCTCGAAGCGGGTAATGATTTTTAATAGAGCTTCAGGGGAAAGATGCTCAAGTGGGAATACCCGCAGCCTGGAGAGGAGAGCATTATTAATCGTAAAAGAGGGGTTTTCTGTTGTAGCACCAATTAAGATGATCGTTCCATCTTCAATTGAGGGGAGGAAAAGATCTTGCTGAGCCTTGTTGAAACGGTGGATTTCATCGATGAAGAGGATGGGATGGCCATGGGTTAAGGGATGGGATTTTGCTGTTTGGATCGTCTGTTTAATTTCAGAGACTCCATTCATCACCCCTGTAAAGGGGATGAAAGGGCGATTAAAAGCTTTCGCATAAAGGCGGGCGATGGTTGTTTTTCCAGAGCCAGGAGGTCCCCATAATAAAATGGAAAGGGGAAAGCCTTTTTCAATGATTTTAGACAAAAGACCTACGAGGTCATCTTGTCCAACAACCTCATCAAAGGATTGGGGCCTTAATTGTTCAGCAAGAGGAATTGTCATGACCAGAGTATACTATTCTTCTTGTTTTTTGGGGATCCAGGAAGGCTTTTTTAATTGGTAGATTCCAAGAGGAATCATCACCATAATTAGGAGCCCAATGATAAGGATCGCTTCGTAGGAAAACAAGCTTCGAATTTCAAATCCAGCAGGGGGGATAAACCCAATCGCTATTGCAAAAAGGGAGGCGAAAATTCCAACGCTGGAGACAACCCAAATTCCTTTATGGGGGTGGGGAATTCGATAAATTCTAGGAATATGTGGGTGAGAGTATCGAAGGCGAATTGCTGCGATAAACATAAAGACGTACATGATGAGATACATTTGGGCTGAGAGGGCGCTCAAAATCCAATAAGCCGTACTGATTGTTGGCATGTAGATGATGATGAATGAGGAGATCGTGACAATAATTGCTTGAAATAGAAGGAGGTGAGTGGGCATTCCATGCTTATTAAGGTTTTGAAAGAAGGGAGGAAGGTTTCCATGAACAGAGGTTGTGTGGAGGGCTTTTACGGGTCCCATGATCCATGAATTCACTTCAGCAACCGCTCCAACAACGAGGAGAATCCCGAGGACAGGCATCAGCCAAGCAAGGTGGTAATTTTCTAGATAAAGACGCATAGCTTCCATTAGCCCTGATACTAGGCTAATTTTCTCTTTAGGGATGACAATTCCAATGGAAAGGGCTCCAAGCATGACTAAACAGAATGTGATAATAGCGGCAAAGATGATCGCTCTTGGAAAGTTTTTCTGAGGATTTTTAACTTCTCCTGCATAACCTGCTGAGACTTCAAGACCTGCAAATGAAAGGAAAAGACCTGCTAGGAAGACAAAGCTTGAAAGGTCTGTAAAGTTTGGAAGGAGCTTATCGGTCTGAAAAGGAATTTCAATCGGTTTTCCCATGGCAACCCATGTCACCCCGAGGCCAATGATAAAGATTCCAGGGATGATGGTTCCAAGGATAACTCCAATGGTGCTAATCATCGTTGAGGTTTCTACCCCAAAGTAATTGAGAAGGGTCATCCCCCAGAAAACGATTAGAACAATCGACTGGATATAGACAGGGTTTGTTGCAAGGTTAGGGCTAAAAACGTAGGCCAAAGTAGCCGCCACAAAGGAAAGAATTGCAGGATACCAAGTCACATTGTGGACCCATTGCATCCAGATTGCAAAAAATCCCCACCGATCCCCAAGAGCTTCTCGAACCCAGACGTAAATCCCTCCCGATTTTGACCACCCCGTCGCAAGTTCTGCGGAGACAAGAGCGCTAGGAACTAAAAAGAGAAGGGCGACAGCAAAAAAGAAGAAAATCATTGTCCACCCCAGCTCAGAAACAAGAGGGAGGTTTCTAAGGCTTGCCATGATCGACACATTTAGCATCGCAAGGACAAAAATTGAGATCACCCTTTTAGGGCCCGATACACTAATCACTTAAATAGATCCTTCTTATCGTTTAACCAATCGATAATATCTTGAGATTCGTAGAGAGGAATGCCATCAATAAACAGGCAAGGGGTTTGAGTTTTCCCTCCAAGGTGAAGGAGCTCTTCTTTCGCTTTGGGATCCTCTTCAATATTCTTCAAGGGAACCTCGAGATCAATCTCCTCGATAAATCGAAGAACTTTTTGAGAGTAGGGACATGTTGGATTGTAATAGAGGATCAAAATAGGCTGATGCTCATCTTCCATTGAAGGGCCTTAATTTTTTAAATGCATTCTAAAACCTTAAGACATATAATTTTTGGAACTATATGTAAAGGGTTTTTCATGTTTTCAGTGGATGATCTCTCTATAGGATACGGGGATCAAATTCTTTTCCAAGGGGTCACTCTCCATTTTGCTTCCAGGAGGAGGTACGGGCTTGTTGGAGCAAATGGTGCGGGGAAAACAACATTTCTAAAGCTCCTTCAAGGAAAATTAGAGCCTACTAAGGGGAATGTTCGCATTCCGAAAGAGGCTAGAATAGGGGTTCTTGATCAAGACTATTTCCGCTTTGGGGAGAAAACGATCCTTGATTTAGTCATGATGGGAGATCAAGAGCTTTGGAAGGCTTTGAAAAAAAAGGAAGTGCTTTTAAGTAAGGAGAGCCTTACCTCAGATGAGATGGAGGAGATGGGAGAGATCGAATCCTTTCTGAAATTAAGGGGGGGATATCGCGCTGAGGCGAAAGGAGCTGAGCTTTTATGTGGTCTTGGGATTGAAACGAGTAGACACCGCATGCCTTTAGGGTCTCTCTCGGGGGGGTACCAACTCCGAGCTTTGCTTGCCCAGGTCCTTTTTGTTGAGCCTGAGATTCTCCTTTTAGATGAGCCAACTAACTACCTCGATCTTTTTTCTATCCGTTGGCTTGAAAGGTATTTGATTGATTACCCTGGGACTCTTGTTTTAAGCTCTCACGATCGCTTCTTTTTAAACGAGGTATGCCAGGAAATTCTCGATATTGACTATGGGGAGATCTACCGGTTTGTTGGAAATTTTGACCATTTTCTCAAGGAAAAAAGGGAGAAGGTGTTAGCTAAAGAAGCTCAGTTGGAGTCATTTGCTAAGAGAAAAAAAGAGATTCAACGATTTACCACTCGATTTCGAGCAAAAGCGACCAAGGCCCGTCAAGTTGGCTCTCGGGAAAAGATGATTGAAAAGCTTGTTGAACAGGAAAAGGAGTATCAAATCATCCCCACTTCGAGAAGATATCCCACTTTTCAATTCAACGTTTCTCGCCCCTCAGGGCAAAGAGCCCTTATTATCAAAGATCTTTCTAAATCTTTTGATGCTCGAGCTGTCTTAAAGAAGCTTTCCTTTGAAGTGGGAAAGCTTGAGAAAGTGGCTCTTGTTGGACCAAATGGGATGGGAAAATCAACCCTTTTAGAAATCATTACGGAGAATCTCTCCTTAGATGGGGGGAACTTAAGATGGGGACCTCATGTAAAGTGGGGTTATTTTCCCCAAAAATTTGAGCGTCTCTTATGCAATGAAACGACCGTTTATGAATGGATAAGGGGAGTTTCTGCAGAAGTCTCAGATCAAAAAGTGAGGCAAGTCCTTGGACAAGTGCTATTTGATGAATATGGAGTTCGAAAGAAAGTAGGAGCTTTAAGTGGAGGGGAAAAAGCTCGCCTTGTCTTTGCCTCACTCATGTTAATCGAAACAAATTTCCTTATTTTGGATGAACCAACCAACCATTTAGATATGGAAAGTGTTGATGCCCTCATCAAAGCATTGAAAGCTTACAAAGGGACTCTTTTGATCGTAAGCCATAACCGGTATTTCGTTTCTCAAATTGCAAATCGGATTCTCGAACTTCGCTCTGATCAACTTGTCGATTTCCGAGGGGGATATGAGGAATTTATCGAAGTTCACGAGAGAGATTATTTCGAATACTCTCCTCCCAAAATCCATAAGAAAAAGGGACATCTTGAAAGAAAAGAAGAGAGGAAAGAAAGAAATCGGCTAAAGCGAGAAGTCGAAAGGTTGGAAAAGGAAATTGAAAAAACAGAGGCAAAGATTCATGAGCTTAATGAAACTCTTGCAAAACCCTACTTTTATGAAAAAACACCTCTTGATGAGCAACAAAGGGTGATCGATCAAAGAGATAAGCTTGAAAAAAGGCATGTTGAAGATCTAAATGCATGGGAAGATAAAATCGAGCAATTATATCAATCGTGAATCAAGTTTTCAGATTTAATTTTGTTTTTCATAAGGCGTTATTTATCAAAGCATTGGGGATTTTTGTTTTTTACAAGGCACTAATTTTTAAAAGTTTGTAATTCTGTAATTTTAATCTTGTGTTTTTTGCATTTTTTAGTTTTTTTCAATTAAATTTCAATTTTTTTGAAATTTTTTCAAATTAAAAAAGCATATTGAGAGTGGTTTTAGAGCCGCTTTTTAATAAAATAAA
>JAGROK010000075.1 GCA_020440285.1 Chlamydiia bacterium
AGATAGGAGCGATGGAGAGAGGGTTAAAGATCGAGATGCTAATGAAGGGAAAAACCAAGTTTTGAATCATGATCGGTATAACTCTGAAGGTGCTGGTGGTCCTATCTACTGACCTTTTTGCCAGGCTTGCCGGATGTAGCCCCGATTGGCCCAGATATATTCCCCACCTGCAAAAACGGTGTAGATGGCCGCTGCAGAAATGATCATCAAACTAATGCTTTGCAGCTGCAAAAGGGAAAGGGCCCCCCATGCATAAGGGATCATTAGGATAAGAATGGCAAAAATTGAAACAGCTTGAAGGACTGCTTTAATCTTTCCGCTGGTCCTGGCCGCCAAGGTCACCCCACGGAAAGCGCAGACGGTACGGAGAGTACTTATCATCGCATCGCGATAGACAAAGACAAAGACCAAAAGAAGAGGAAGGCGAATAAACCCTTGGGTAAAGGTTAAAAGAATGGTTAAGCGGGTGATACTATCAGCCATTGGATCAAGGATTTTCCCCAATTCTGTTACGAGATTAAATCGACGAGCTAGAAATCCATCAAAAAAGTCTGAAAGCTCTGACAAAGCAAGGAGGAAAATCAAAACAAAAGGGAGGGCGTGCAGGGAAATTCCTAGCTGCTGATACTTCAAGTAAAAGATAAGAAAGATCGGACTCACAAAAATCCGCCCTATTGTCAAGAGTAGGGGCAGTTTCAATGGAACAGTTCCTTTAAAAGTTAATAACTTAATTGCAGCTCTCATCATACCACAAAGCGGTCCTTTTATGCCCCCTTATACTAATTTCTTACCAATTACTAAAGGTTTTTTTTCAAGGCGAGCTGCCCGCAGGCCGCCGCAATGTCTTTTCCTTTAGTATAGCGCCGAGTTGTTCGAATCCCTCTTTTGGATAATATTTCTTGAAACGTTTCAATTTTCTCTTTACTAGGGCGCTTTAGATTCAGCCCCATAACGGGATTATAAGGGATTAAATTAACTGAGCACTGCTGACCTTTAAGAAGAGATGCGAGCTCTTCAGCATTTTCTTCTCGATCATTAATCCCATCGAGCAAGACATATTCATAAGTCAAATCTCTCTTTGTAAACTTGGCATACTCTTGAGCACTTTTTAACACATCTTCAAATGGAAATTTCCGGGCATAAGGAACCACTTTTTTCCGAATGTGTTGGTTAGGAGCATGGAGAGAAAGGGCAAGGTTCACTTTTAAATCTTCCTCCATCAACCTCTTTATGTTGGGAACAACACCTACCGTTGAAACGGTAATCTTTCGAGGAGAAAATCCCATGAGATGGGGATCGATAAGAATTTTTAAAGCACGAACAACACTGGAATAGTTCTCTAGAGGCTCTCCCATCCCCATAAAGACGAGATGACTCACCCGCTCATTTAAGGTCTGATTGATCAAAACCACCTGCTCTACAATCTCTGCAGGGGTAAGGTTTCGAATCATCCCCTCTTTCCCTGATGCACAAAAAGCGCAGCGGGCAGGACATCCTACTTGGGAGGAGACGCAAACCGTTTTCCTTTCACCACTCAAAATAAGGACTGACTCGACAAAACGGTTGTCAGGAAGCCTCCAAAGAAACTTTCTTGTCTCCCCGTCTTCTGAATCTTCTACTTTCTCAAGGGTGAGTAGCCCTAACTGCACCTTTTCTTTTAAAAAAACGCGAAGGCTCTGTGGAAGATTTAACATCTCATCATAGCGGGTCACCCCTTTTTGATATACCCAATCAAAAAGCTGCTTTGCTCGAAACTCTTTTTCCCCCACCTCTTCTAAAAGAGCCCTTACTTCCTTTGCTAAAAGACCACAAAATTCTCGCATATTATCTCCTATTCGGGCATCATACCGATCATGTTTCAAAACTTGGTTTTCCCCCTCATCAGCATCTCGATCTTTAACCCTATCTGCATCGCTCCTATCTCTTGGATAGGAGACTGCTTCGATAGGATTAAATCTCGAGCGCTGACTTTGGGAAATTCCCAAGTTTTGAAACATGATCAGTACATTATTACACAACACAAGGGTAATTGCAAATGCTGACTTTTCAAGAAATCATCAACAGACTGACAACATTTTGGGGTGAAAAAGGGTGCTTGATCCAACAAGGACATGATGTTGAAGTGGGGGCAGGAACGTTTAATCCGGCAACTTTTCTCCGCTCTCTTGGCCCTGAGCCTTACAATACCGTCTATGTTGAGCCTTCCCGCCGTCCTCAAGACGGCCGCTTTGGTGATAATCCGAATCGAACGCAGCTTTTCCATCAGCTTCAGGTGATTATGAAACCCTCTCCTGAAAATATTCAAGCGCTTTACCTCCAGTCATTAGAAGTCCTTGGTTTCAATTTAAAAGAGCATGATATCCGTTTTGTTCACGATGATTGGGAATCTCCGACTCTCGGTGCTTGGGGGCTCGGATGGGAAGTTTGGATGGATGGAATGGAGGTGACTCAGTTTACCTACTTCCAGTCGGTCGCTGGCTTTTCATTAAAACCGATTAGTGTAGAACTTGCCTACGGACTCGAACGCCTTTCGATGCTTGTCCAAAAAAAGGATAACTTTTTTGAGATGCAGTACAACGAGCAGTTTACCTACGGAGATATCTACCATCGCAATGAAGTGGAGTGGAGCCATTATAATTTTTATAAATCCTCTACAGAAATGTGGCTGAGACATTTTGAAGACTATGAAAAAGAGGCCACCCTTCTCACAAAGGCTCAACTCCCAATCCCCGCCTATGACTTTGTCATGAAAGCCTCCCACGCCTTTAATATGTTAGAAGCACGGGGCGTTCTTTCTGTCACAGAGCGGACAGGATATATCACCCGCGTCCGCGATCTTGCAAAGATGGCTGCTACTGCCTACTTAGACTCGCGCGAAAAACTTGGATTTCCCCTCCTTAAACGTCTAAAAAAAGAAGACAAATCAATTGCCCTTCCCCCTACTCCTGAAACCTTCAACCCAAAAGATCGGAGTGACTTCCTTTTGGAAATCGGCTCAGAAGAGCTTCCAGCAATATTTATCCCTATCGGTATTCGAAACTTAAAAACTGAAATCGAGAGCCTCTTAAAAGAAAAAGAGCTCACTCATGGAAGTGTTGAAGTTTATGGAACCCCCAGAAGACTTGCCATTCTTGTGAAAGACTTGGTCCATGGAACAGATGATGCAAAGGAATCGAGACGGGGCCCCCCAGTCTCTACAGCTTATGACTCTCAAGGAAAAGCAACCAAACAAGGAATCGGTTTTTTTAAATCTCTCGGATTTGAAAGTCCCCCTACCCTTCAACAACTAGAAAAACACCTCTCTCTCCATGTTCAAGAGATTAAAGGAAACAACTATCTCATGGCCACCGTTGAAAAAAAAGGGGCTTCCACGCTCGCGATTCTTAGTCAGGACTTGCCTAAGGTGATTACCCATCTCTCTTTCCCTAAAAAAATGAGATGGGGAAGTGGAGAGATTAGCTATGCGCGCCCCATTCATTGGATTGTGGCCCTTTTGGGATCTCAAGTGATCCCATTTGAAATCGATGGAATCCTCTCTGGAAACATCTCCCAAGGACATGCGCAACTTGCTCATGAGACATTTACAATTCAGGAGCCAAATGACTATGTTGCCCGCCTTGAAAAATATAAAGTGATGGTCGACATTGGGAAACGAAAAAAAGTGATCGAAAAAGGACTTGCTGCAATTGAACATGAGACCAATACTGTTGCCATAGAAAAAGAGCGGGTGCTTGCCCAAGTTCTCTACCTCACTGAGTGGCCTCAATTAACTTATGCCTCTTTCGATGAAACCTTTTTAAAGGTCCCTCAAGAGGTTTTAACTTCAGAGATGATCGAACACCAAAAATACTTTCCTCTTGTGACTCCTTCAGGTCACCTTGCTCCCCTCTTTGTAATTACAGCTGATAATACTCCCAATGACGTGATAAGAGAGGGGAATCAACATGTCCTTTCCGCTCGCCTTTCCGATGGGGTTTTCCTTTACGAAGAGGATTTAAAAACATCTCTCGATGGCTTTTCAAAGAAGTTAGAATCGATCATCTTTCAAAAAGAGCTCGGGACAATGGCTGAAAAAGTTGATCGGGTAAAAAGACTTGCTCTTACCCTTTCACAAACACTTGAAATGGGGAATGAAAAAATAGTTCTTCGAGCAGCAGCTCTTTGCAAAGCAGATATTGCATCAGAGCTGGTTCAAGAATTTCCCGATCTCCAAGGAATCATTGGGAAATACTACGCCCTTCATCAGAAGGAAGAAGAGAGCGTTGCTACTGCGATCGAGGAGCACTGGCTCCCTAAATCTGAGGGAGGAGCCCTTCCAAAGTCCCCTACAGGGATTCTCTTAAGCCTTGCCGATAAGCTCGACAACTTAATCAGCTACTTTAAGGTAGGGCTAAAACCAAGCTCATCAAGTGATCCTTATGCCCTTCGTCGTCAAACCATCGCTATCCTCAAACTTCTCATCGAAAACCGCCTGAGCCTCGATCTTCAGATTTTCATTAAAGATGAAGAGGTTCTCGACTTTATCACCGCCCGCGCTAAAGGAACCTTTGAAGACTATGGATTCCAAAAAGATGAAATTGAAGCCACTCTTCAAGGGCGATGTCACAACCCTTTTGATCAATTTCTTAAAACTGAGGCCCTCCATCTTTTCCGGGGATCTGACTACTTCGGCGGCCTTTTTGAGGTTTATAAAAGGGCTAAGGGGCAAATTGGATCGGAGAAAAAACACACGATTAAGCCCGATCTTCTCACAGAAAACGCTGAAAAAGCCCTCTACGACTCCCTCTCTTCTCTAAAAAAGCCCTTAAATGAGCTTCTCTCGGCTAAGGACTACAAAGGGGCTTTCGAACGCCTTGCTACCCTTAGGACTCCCCTCGCTACCCTCTTTGATGAGGTCAAAATCCTTGTTGATGAACCCAAAATCAAAGCCAATCGAATCGCCCTCCTCCAAGAGGTCTTTTCTCATTTCTCCCTCCTTCTCGACTTTGGCAAGTTGCAAAACCTTTAAAACCAATAACTTATAAAATATTTTAATTAAATTATTTAGGGCGTGTCATCAATTAAAGCAAGCTGAAAGAGATTTTCCTATGAGAAAAAGTTCAAGGCGTCCGATGCAGGAAGCCCAAATCGGGCTTTCGAAGGAGGACAACGATGAAATTTTCCATAGGAAAAGCTAAAGCAGCGAAGTGTAATTGATGACACGCCCTAATATGTTATAATATTTATTAAGTTTGACACATTTGACATATGAAAACCTTGATCCTCGGGCGACACCCGAGGATTTTTTTATGAAATGAGAGAGGGAATCCTTTTAAACGACTTCTCCAAGACCTCACACTTTTCAACCAGCTCCCTCATCGGCTCATCGTGATTATATTGGGTATGCTGGTAATGACGCATGGCGTCGTAAATGGCATTTTTATCCTTTATCTCCCCCACTTCTCCATTGATCCAATGAAGAACCCAAGCCGCTCCCTCTTCGATTGTGGTGACTAGCGCATCGCTGAGATTTTGAATAAAGGGATGAACATATTCGGCAATATGTGTTCCAAGGATTTCTACATTTGTTTTTCGGTAATGAGTTTCTTCTGGAGCTAAAGTGATCACAGGTTTGCTATGAAACTTAGCCCACATCATTTCAGCGCCAACACCAAGACCGCGGCGATGGCGAGCATCAACAAAGACAATATCGGCTAAAAAAACCTGCGACATATCTCTTCCAAAAACCGATTTCGGATCAGAAAGATCATCAGATCGTTGTGCAGGATTGAGAAAGAAGAGGGTATGAGGGCGAAGCTTTTCCTGGAGAATTTCAAAGTCTTCTTCTGTCCACCGGGACTCCAAAGATTCATGAGCTTTTTGAATCGTTCCTGCAAAGTAAATCGATAAATTTTTCATACAGCCTCATATAGATAAATCATGGATGTCCCTACCTCGATCGTTTCCTTAGGTTCCCAACCAGGAATTTCATAGGTATGGCTCACCACATATGTTCCAGAACACAGTTCTCTTTCTAATTTCTCTTTTAGCCTCTTCATTCCAGAGGGAAATAAAAAACAGACGATCAGATTTGCCTCTCTCAGTGATTTTTCAAAGAAGTCGTGGCGGTAAATCTTGATATTCGGAGTGTGATTGATAAGGGATGAAAATAAATAGGGAATGGGAGAGTTTTCATAACCTATGACTTTGCAGTGGGCATATTTTTTAGAAAGGGGAAACAGCAAATTTCCCCATCCAGACCCAAGTTCAACAACAACCCCTTCTTTAATCTCTGGAAGATGTTCTAAAAGAGCTCTTCTCATCTTTTCTGTCGTCGGCGTTGGAGAGACCCCATTCTTCCATGTAAAAAGAATGAGGAGAAAGAGGATGATTAAAAAAACGGCGAGGGTTGCAACAAAATAAAGCATAGCTTCGGTTATACCATTTACACCAAACATGTGTCAAAAAATATACCGCTTCATTACGGAACTTCTTTTACAGAAGGGGGCGCCCCTTTAAGGGTATCAAACTGCTTGGCAAGTGCGAGCACCTCTTCTTCAGAGCAGCGGCCACTCTGTATTTGAATCTTAATCTTTTCCCTCTCCTCCATCCAGTGATGTTGGAGTATTTTATTCGTGGTTTCAATGATCCCCTCTTCTGCCCGCTCAGGATTAATTTTCTTCTGAACGATTTCAGAAAAAAGGAGCTTTTCTTCTGCACTTTCTAGGTTGCTTGCAAAAGTGAGAAGATCTCCCTTAGGATTTTCCATGTAAAGAGAAAATAGGCGGCGGCAAAGGGTCACGGTAAAATGCTCAGGGCGAAGGTTTGCTTTGGCAATCTCGACGAGGCGAGGATTTGAGTTTCCAAGGAGAAGGAGCCAACGAAGAAGGTCCGCTTCTAGAACTCGACTGGGATTAATCTCAACTTCCGAAATACTCCCTTCCCGTTTTATAAAGGTGTTTCGCCTTACCCCTTCCTGCCCAACACCTACAAGCTTTTCTGGGACTTGGGTAAGGCGGGCAAGCTTTCGAAGGGATTCATGGACCATCAGAGGGTGATCCCAACTCCGAATCCGAGCGGCAATGGTTTGGATAAGGTGATTTTTTTGGGAGGGGGAGGAAAGATCGCTTTCTTTAGAAAAGTAGTCGATTAAAAAGGTCAGATATTCCTCCGCTTTTTCGAGAAGCTCGGTAAAAGAGAGGGGACCTTGCTCTTTAAGAATAGAATCTGGATCCATTCCAACAGGAATTTTAACGACATAGACCTCCACCCCCTCTTTTTGAAAGAGGTTCCCTATTTTCGAAGCTGCCGCTTGCCCCGCTTCATCCCCATCAAGTGCTAGATAAACCTTCGTAACCCCTAAGTTGAGCAGCTCTTTCACATGCTCTTCAGTAAAGGCTGTCCCTTGACCTGCAACGGTGAGATCGAATCCCGATTGAATCAATCGAAGGGCATCGATTTGCCCCTCAACGATAATCACCCGCTTTTCTTTTGCAATGCGGCGACGTGAAAAGCTTAAGCCATAGAGGGTGCTTGATTTTTTAAAAAGGGGGGTTTCTGGAGTGTTGATATATTTGGGACCAAAGGTTTCTTCAGATATTTTTCGAGCTGAAAAACCAATAATGCCTCCAGATACATCGAGGATGGGGAAGGTAATGCGATTGGAAAAAAAGGCTTTTTTTCTCCCATCGGGAAGGGTTTTGATGAGCCCTGCTGTTTCGAGCAGGTGAGCCGAAAAGCGATGCTTTTGCATAAACTTCCCAAAAAGGGCCCCTTGACGTGGAGCAAATCCTATTTTAAAAAGGGTGATAAAATCAAGGTCAAGTCCTCGATCATATAGGTACTTGAGCGCAGCGTGCCCTTCGTCGGTGTGGAGAAGGTAGTAATGGTAAAATTGAGCGGCTTTTAACAGGGGCTCTTTGAGCTCTTTTTTGGTAGGACCTTCAGAAGAGCGCCTCTCATATTCAACCTCTTCTAATGGAACTTGAAACCTTTCGGCAAGACTCTCTACCGCCTCGACAAAGCTCATCTTCATATACCCCATGAGAAAGGCGATAGCATCTCCATGAGCTCCACACCCAAAGCAGTGGTAATGGGACTCCCCTTTTTGAATCATAAAGGAAGGGGTTTTCTCATCATGAAAAGGGCAAACCCCTTTATAACTGCTTCCAGCAGGCTTTAGGTTGACGTAGGAAGACACCACTTCTACTAAATCGATTTTTTCACGAAGAACTTCCAAGCACTTCTTGGTGTAGATTCCCACAAGACCTATCCTAATAATGAAGTTTGATATATGATTAGATCTTAAGGTGTCATCATGAATAAATCAAACTTCAAAAAAAAGGTCTATCGAAAACTCGATGCTTCCCCTTTTTCCGAAGCCATTTCTTTGTCAAAGATGGAACCTCCAAAAGAGCCCAAAAAAATCATTCCCTCTATTGCTTCTAAAGGGGTGCGTGAAAAATTTAAGAAGACATTTCTCCCCTTACTCATCGAAATTTTTGAACTTAGACAAGCGATTGAAAATTATCAAACAGAGCTTCAATTTTCAAACCCCATTGTCGATACTCCCACGAAATCTCCTCAAGATATCCTCCTAAGACTTGAACAGCTTCAAAAAGAAATTGAAGAATCACAGCGGTGGTGCGAAGGGGTCATCCTCCAAATCGCAAAAGGGATTGACGAGGCAAAAGAGGCTTTAGGAGAAAAGGAGGAAGGACTTTTAAAACGTTTGCTCCGGAGAATTATCGAATGAACACCCTAACCAAGCAATCTCCCATGATGGCCCAATGGAGCGCCTGCAAACAAAAGGCAAAAGAGGCCCTCCTCCTCTTCCGCTTAGGAGATTTTTATGAGGCCTTCTATGATGATGCAAAAAACCTTTCCGATGCTGTCGATGTTACCCTAACAAAAAGGCAAGGGATTCCTATGAGTGGCGTTCCTGCTCATGCCGCTGAAGGATACATTGAAAAACTTGTAGAAAAAGGTTTTTTGGTCGCGATTGCAGAGCAAGTTGAAGATCCAAAAATGGTGAAGGGGCTTGTAAAAAGGGAGGTAGTCAGAGTCGTTTCTCCGGGAACCCTTTTAAGCTCTCTTCCAGAAAGTGATAACAACTTCTTTGGTTGTGTATGCGCTTTGAATCAAACCTATGCCTTAGCCCTCCTCGATCTGTCTACAGGAGAGCTTCGAGTAAGTGAAGTTAATACGTTGAAAGAGTTGCAAGATGAACTGACAAGAAGAAATCCTTCAGAGATCCTCCTTTCTGCAAAAGACCATCAAACCTTTGCCTCTGTTTTAAAAGAACTTCCCCTCCGCGTTACGAAGAAAGATCCCTGGCATTTCGATCCACAAAATGGGTACAACACATTAAAAAACCACTTCAACGTTCACTCTCTTGATGGTTACGGCCTCCAAGGGAAGACAGCTGCTGCTGCCGCTGCAGGAGCGCTCCTCTCCCACGTTCAAGAGGAACTTGCTCTTCCAACTCAGCATATTCAATCGATCCACTTCGATGAACTCTCTTCCTATATGTCCATCGATCAAGCCACACAAAAAAACCTCGAGCTCACAGAGCCCCTCCATAAAGGGGGAAAAAACTTTACCCTCCTCAAACTTCTTGATCATACCCAAACCCCGATGGGGGCTCGCCTTTTTAAAGGGTGGTTAACCCATCCCCTCCTCTCCCCTCATGAGATCCAAAAAAGGCAAGAGGGGATAGAAGAGCTTCAAAGTCTTACTACCCTTAAAGAATCTCTTCGACCTATCCGTGATCTTGAGAGATTGATGATGCGTATCTCGAGTGGAAATGCCTCCCCCAAAGACCTCATCGCTCTCAAAGTTTCGTTG
>JAGROK010000018.1 GCA_020440285.1 Chlamydiia bacterium
ACTATTTTATTTTCTTACCTATTTCTCTACTTGCCAATCCTTATCTTGGTCATTTTTTCCTTCAACACCAAAAGCTTCCCCTCTCCTTGGGAACACTTTACCCTCAGATGGTACCACGATCTTTTTCACTCCTCCGCCCTCTGGCGCTCCTTTATGAATTCCCTCATCGTTGCTTCCTTTTCCACATCCCTTAGCCTTCTTCTTGGGATTTTCCTCATTTTTTTCCGTGCACAAGGAGGAAGAATTCAAAAAGCCCTTCCCCTCTTTTATGGAAACCTCATTATCCCTGAAACAATGCTTGCCATCAGCCTCCTTAGCTACTTTACCCTCTTTAAAGTTGAAATGGGAATGACTACACTCATCGTCGCCCATACTGTCCTTGGACTTGGTTTTGTGATCCCAATTCTCTACACCCGCTACCTGCAGCTCGACCAAAACTTAAGTGAAGCATCAGAGGCCCTAGGGGCAAACCCCCTCCAAACCTTCTTTAAAATCACCCTTCCCCTCCTAAGACCTACCCTCCTTGCAACAGGCCTCCTTATCTTCATCCTCTCCTTCGATGACTTTATCCTCTCCTACTTCTGCGCCGGCACCTCTATCCAAACCCTCTCCCTCTATCTCCTCTCTACCCTACGCTCAGGTGTCTCTCCCATCGTCAATGCTCTCTCAGCAATCCTCCTTCTCCTCAGCAGCCTCCTGGTGATGCTCTTCTTCTCCCCCAAAATCCGCTCCCGCATCTTATAAAGAAAAAGCCATATCACAGCTGTGATATGGCCTTACTTTAGAAGTAAGAGAGGGAGCCTGCTTAGTTTGCAGCCACCTTCTTGTCACTGATAAACTTGATCACATCTCCGACGGTGCGAAGCTTTTCTGCTTCCCCTTCAGAGATTTCAAAACCGAATTTCTCTTCAAAGGTCATAATAAGCTCTGTAAGATCAAGAGAATCTGCGTTGAGATCTTCTACAAAAGACTTTTCCGCAGCAACCTCTTCCCGATCTACTCCGAGTTGTTCAACAATAATATCAATCACTTCCTGTTCTACTGACATAAAACAAATATCCTTTTTTCAAACATGTTTAAAAGTTAACTTTCTTCACTAGTGCCCGAACGAATTGTTAAAAACTCTCTTAGGCAATCATGCCCCCATCAACGGTCAACACCTGCCCTGTCACATAATCAGACATGTGGCTAGCTAGAAAGACCGCCGCGTGAGCGATTTCTTTTGGGTTCCCAAGGCGTCCCATGGGAACTTTACTTAAAATTCCATTCCTCTGCTCTTCAGTGAGGACATCGGTCATCGGCGTTTCAAAAAAACCTGGAGCAATGCAATTCACATTGATGTTGCGAGGGCCAAGCTCCTTTGCAAGGGAACGGGTAAACCCAACCATACCGAGTTTAGAAGCAGCATAATTAACCTGACCAGGATTTCCTGTCAAGCCAATCACACTCGTGATGTTAATAATTTTTCCCTTTCGCGCCTTCATCATCGGACGAACAAGAGCATGACTTAAGTTGTAGACTGACTTCAAGTTAGTCTCGATGACTTGATCCCAATCCTCTTCTCCCATCTTCATAAAAAGCTTATCGCGGGTAATCCCTGCGCAATTGACCAAGATGTCAATCCCTTCCCACTCTTTTAAAAGACGTTCAACAGAGGTATTGACCTCTCCTTTATTGCCAACATTAACCGTATCAAACCAAAAGCGCTGCTCTGGACTTTTCTGAAACTCTTTAAGGGTATCAACAACCCCCTTGGCTCGCTCTACATTCGTTCCAAGAATTGCAACATCTGCCCCCTCTTCAGCAAATGTAAGTGCAATCTGTTTTCCTAAACCAGAGGTGCCTCCTGTGATGAGGGCCCGTTTCCCTTTCAATAATCCCATTTAACCTACTGCTCCTTGATAAACCATTTCTAAGTCTTTTACTTTTTCAATCGATAGGGTCTCTCCCTTCACACCAATCTTTCGATTCATGCCACTTAGAGTTTTCCCACATCCAATTTCAATAAAAAGCTCGATCCCCTTTTCCTCCATCTTCCGAATCCCCTTTTCCCATAGAACGGGAGAGACAACTTGATCGATCATATGCCCTTTAATGTCTCCCTCTTCAACAAAATCTCCGGGAACATTCATCACAAGATCTATCGCGCTATTTTCAAGAGAGATTCCATCAATCTTCCCCTTTAACCTATCTCGAGCCTCCTCCATAAGTCCACTATGAAAAGCTCCTGAAACATCTAGAGGAAGAACCCGCTTTGCCCCCTTCTCCTTAAGAAGAGCGCTTGCAGCTGCAACTCCTTGAGCTGTTCCCGAAATCACAACCTGTCCAGGACAGTTTAGATTAGCCACCCAAACCCCTTCAATAGGACCCACAATCGCCGCTACTTCATCAGGTTCCATCCCTAGAGAAACTGCCATCGTTCCAGGACGGCTTAGCCCTGCTTCATACATGTACTCTCCTCGAGCGCGTACAAGGTCTATCCCATCGGCAAAACTGAGCCTTCCCGATGCTGTCAACGCCGTATACTCTCCCAAGCTAAGTCCTGCACAAACAGAGGGCTTAAGCTCCGGCATCTCTTTTTTCAAAACGCGCCAAAGAGCAATACTCATCACATAAATGGCGATCTGACTATTCTTTGTTAAAGTGAGTTCCTCTGCTGGCCCTTCAAATACTAGCTGGCTCAAAGAAAAACCAAGACGCTCATCAGCCTCTTGAAAGGTCTCCCTTACAATCGAATAGGCCTCATAAAAGTCTTTTCCCATTCCAACATACTGAGCTCCTTGCCCAGGAAAAATAAACGCAATTTTTTTATCCACGATCTACCTCACACGTCAACGTTGCAGCTCCCCAAGTGAGCCCTGCTCCAAAACCAAAGAGAACGATCCTCTCTCCCCGTTTTACTTCCTTTTCTCTTAAAAGCTCATCCAGAGCAATCCCTACAGAAGATGCCGATGTGTTTCCATACTTATGAATCGTTAAATAGACATGCTCTTTAGGGACTTCAAACCGCCTTGCAAGCGCTTCAATGATCCGAATATTAGCCTGATGAGGAACCATCCAGCTGATGTCGCTCTCAGAAAGGCCCGACGCATCTAAACAATCTTTAACGGCCCCTTCCATACGACGGACCGCATGTTTAAACACTTCCTTCCCTTCCATCTTGATGAAGTGCTCTCTTGCTTTAACCGTCTCTAAAGAGGCTGGACTCTTGGATCCCCCAGCAGGCAAGATCAAAAGGTCAGACTGTCCCCCATCACACCCTAAAGAAACATTCTCAATGGTGTACCCTTCCTTAGCCCCACTCACCACACACGCAGAAGCCCCATCCCCAAAAAGGACGCAGGTATTTCGATCTTCATAATCAACAATCGAAGAAAGTTTTTCTGCAGCAACGATTAAAACATGCTTATGCATCCCAGATTCAACATAAGCCTTTGCCATGGACAGAGCATAGATATAGCCCGAGCAAGCTGCTTGAAGATCCATAGCCGCCGCATTTACTGCCCCTAATCGGTTTTGAATGAGACATGCCGTGCTAGGGAAAACGTGATCGGGAGTAATTGTTGCTACCAAAATAAGGTCAATCTCTTCGGCCTTGAGACCGCTATCCTCTATTGCCTTTTTAGCCGCTTCAAACCCCAAGTCTGAGGTAAATTGGTTCTCAGCAGCAAGACGCCTTTCCTTCATTCCCGTTCTTGAGGTGATCCACTCATCAGAGGTCTCCACCATCTTTTCCAAATCTAGGTTGGAAAGGACCCTTTCAGGGAGGTAAGCCCCCAGCCCAACAATCTTTGCTTTTTGGTTCATAATCATTCCTTTAACGATTAAGTAAAAGGATACCCAAAAAAACATTAAAACCCAAGTCCCAAATCAATCGCGACCTATCAATCATTTTTTTCTAGATAAAAATGACTCAAAAATATACCATTTTCCTTATTTTCAGGAGGAAATATGGAACTTATTTCAGGAGTTTTAAACTCAAAAAGTTACTTTACTAAGGCAAGTGCAGCGCTATGTGGAATAGCCTCTATTGAAATGACTGTTCGCACCGTCATTGACCTCACAAAACTATCTAACACACGCACTAGAGATGAGGTAAAAGCAGAACTTTCGGCCGACCTTGCAGGGGCAATTTTCTATGGAATCCTTGCAACTAACTACATTCCTGGGTTTGCAAGAGGAGGAGGAATGATCTTTGTGGGATATAGCCTCTACAGTATAGACGATCCTACTACCTATTGGAGCGCAAAAGTCGTTAGCTACCCTTTTAAAGGGTTGCGCTGGCTCATTCGGAACTTTACACTTCCTGACCACCCTACTTGGTATGGTGTCGCTATTTTAATTGCGTCTATTGCGGTCTACTCAGCACTTAAAAACAGGCCAAATCCAAGACCCACATTGAAGCTGATTCACCAATAGATAGGCAGAAAACCCTTCCCTTGTTATGATGGGAAGATATGTTAAAGTATCCAAAAGAGCTCTTAACCCTAATCGCCCATCTAAAAAAGCTTCCCGGCGTTGGAAAAAAAACAGCCGAAAGGTACGCCTTTCATTTGCTTGGTTGGGAGGGGAAAGATCTCCATGAATTTGCTGAAGGGATTGGAACCTTAAAAGAGAAGGTCCAACCCTGCGTTGACTGTGGCTGTCTAATGGATGACATCCGTTGTCTTTTTTGCGATCGGGGAGAAAGAGACAAAAGCGTTCTTTGTATCATCGCAAGCCCTCGCGATGCTTATTCCCTTGAAGAAACAGGAAATTTTCGGGGCCTATACCATGTTCTAGGCTCCCTTTTATCCCCCCTGGATGGAAAAACCCCTGAAAATTTAAACCTTCCCCATTTAGAAAAGCGAATTGAAACCTTAGGGGTTAAAGAAATCATCCTCGCACTTGATTCAACTTTAGAAGGAGATGCGACCTCTTTTTATCTTAAAGAGCAATTCGAAAAACTTGGCATTGAAGTAACGCGACTTGCATTCGGCCTTCCTCTTGGAAGCTCTCTCGACTTTGTTGACGAAGGAACCTTGTCTCAAGCACTCTCAGGAAGGCAAAAGTTCTAACGCGTTCAGAGTTCTCCTTGCATTAATTCTTACACGTTTCCTATAATCTGGAATCTTTGAAAAGATAACAAAAACATGATGCACAAAAAGTTTCTCACTGTAGCCACTTCTCTCTTCTTAACAACGGCGCCAACCGTCTCTTTGTTTGCTGCACCTTCTTCTTCTGAGGTGTATGAAAACAAGCGCGTTGGAAAAATTACGATTGCAGTGGAAAACCTTCCGCGCGGCGCAACCTTTAATCAAGAGCGCATCCTTTCAAAACTCCGAACAAAAGGGGGAGACCCTTTTTCTCAACTCACCTTTGACTACGACCTAAAAACCCTCTCAGAGGAGTATGAGAGAGCCGTTCCAACAATAGAAACCCACCAAGGTGAGGTTTATATCACGATCAAGCTTTGGCAAAAACCGATGATTCGAGCCATTTCTTGGAGTGGAAATAGTAAAGTAAGCACCCGGAAACTTCAAAAAGAGCTCGACATTAAGGCTCATACAATCTTTAACAGAGAAGACTTCAATAAAGCCTTTAATAAAGTCAAAGAATTCTACGTGAAGAAAGGGTATTTCGATTCACAACTCGAATACAAGCTTATCCCTTATGGCAATACCAATGAGGTAGACATTGAGATCACCGTTCACGAAGGAAATTCTGGCCATATCAAGAAGATCTGCTTCAATGGGTTTTCCAAAAGGGACGAATCTAAAATCTTAGAGCTCATGACGACGAAGAAATACAACTTTTTCACCAGTTGGATTTCTGGAAAAGGAAACTACCACGAAGAAGCTCTCGAACATGACAAACTTGTCATCGTTAACTACCTCCAAAATGAAGGGTATGCCGATGCTCAGGTAAACATTCAGGTTAAAGAAACCGCTGAAGGGCGCCTCGAGATCTACATCAATGCAGACAAAGGGGAACTCTTTCACTTTGGAGCGATTTCTGTTGAAGGAAACGAACTTTTAAGTGAAGAGCAGATCGAAAAAGTCATGATGATCAAAGATGGGTCGGTCTACTCCACTGAAAAACTCCGAGACAGCATTCAAAACATTAAGGACCTCTACGGAAAAGATGGATATATTGAAACCGAAGTCCACTACACCCTCCATCTCTCTCGCTCCGTTCCCGTATATAACGTTGCAATCAACATCGAAGAGGGAGAGCAGTTTAAAATTGGGCTAATCAGAGTCCTCGGAAACACCTCAACCAATAAGAATGTGATTTTGAGAGAGTCTCTCCTTGTCCCTGGAGAGGTCTTTGATTCACGCCGCTTAAAAGTAACACAACAACGCCTAGAGGCAATGGGGTATTTCAAATCGGTTAATGTCTACCCTGTAAAAACCCCCGAAGATCAAGAACTCGGAGAAAACTACCGCGATGTAATCATTGAAGTTGAAGAGACAACAACGGGGAGCTTAAGCCTTTTCTTTGGGTTTAGCACCGTTGATGACCTTTTTGGAGGACTCGATCTTGCGGAGAACAACTTTGACCATCGAGGGTTCACCAAATGGTGGCGGGAAGGGATGTCCTCATTTAGAGGGGCGGGAGAGTACGCTCATGCAAGGGTCCAAATTGGGAAAAAGCAACAAAGTTATACCTTTGCTTGGATGGATCCCTACTTTAGAGACTCTCTCTGGCGATTTGGATTTGATCTCAACTACTCGAAAACAGGTCTTCAATCAGATGACTACCACGTCAACTCTTTCGGTGGCTCCCTTTTTGGAAGTTACCCTCTCACCGCTTACTGGACTTATGGTTGGAAACTCCGAGCTCGCAATTCAATCATCCACATCCATGGGATTGAAAATGATGAAGCGCAAAGAGAAAGACAAAACAGTGGAATCATCTTAGGCTTTGGAAACTCGGTCTCCTACGACTCAACAGACAATGCATTTAAACCTCACCGCGGCTTCCGATCGATTTTAGAACTAGAGATCGCAGGTGTCAGACGACACGATGATGACCATACCATCTTCCCCTTCTTTAAAGCTGGGTACTTAAACAGCTACTACTATCCGGTATGGAGGAGAGGAACCTTAAAATTCCGTTGGGACTTCAAATTCCTCTGCCCATTTGGTGATGGTCGCCCAGATCTCCTCCCTTTAAGTGAACGTTTCTTCCTCGGAGGAGAGACCACTGTTCGAGGATATAAACCTTACGTCCTTGGTCCTCACTTTAGGAAAACGAATGGAGAGGAAAAAGATGATCCAACAGGGGGCGTCTCTTCTGCCCTCCTCTCTGTTGAATATAATCAAACGATCTTTAGGATGCTCGACCTCTTCACCTTCTTTGATGGAGGTTCAATCTCCAACCACCGCTTTGATATCCCCGACTTCCGGATGAGCTGGGGGGTAGGAGCACGGATCGAACTAGGAAATCGGGTCCCTATTATGCTAGGGTGGGGATTCCCTATTAACCCACAACCTCGTCTTACAAAAATTCGCCCTGACGGAACCAAAAAGTATAAAGAAAATGAAGACGTCAAACATTTCTTTATCTCGATGGGGGGACAATTTTAAGGGCAGAAAATTCCAAACATGCTATGATCAAGCGCAAGTTAAAAAATGTTTTAAGGAGTCCAACCATGAAAAAACGACAGGTTGTCATCCTACTGATCTCTCTACTTTGTTTGACCTCATTTAAACTCTCTGCAGAAGAAAAAATCCCCTATGGGATCGTCAATTTTCCAAATTGTGTGACAGAGTCAAAATATGGAAAGCAAGAGCAAGAATCTTTTGAAAAACTCCGATCTCAGATGACCACTTTAATGACCGATATTGAAAAACAGCTCAACGACATTGCAACAAAATTTAACGACCCTGATTTTGTCGATAGCCTTTCTCCTGAAGCAGAGCAAGAGATGAAATCTCGCTTCCAAACCTTAAGTGAAGAGCTGAATCGGTACCAAAATCAGTACATGCAGGTGATGCAACAAGCCAATATGAAGCTGATGCAAACCATGAATGGTCACGTCTCTAAAGCCTCTGAATCAATTGCAAAGAAGAGAAAACTCCCTATGGTTGTCCGCGAAGAAGCCTGCTTCTTCTACAACCCTTCGTTTGATATCACCCCATCTGTTATCGAAGAGATGGACAAGAGTTATGACAGCGAAAACAAAGCGCAAATGACTCCCGATCAAGCGAAAAAATAGGACAAACCATGACCAAACATTTTTCACTGGCTGAGCTTGCAAAGCTCACCCAAACAGAGCTTGTTGGCAATCCGGAATTTAAAATCTCGAGCGTTGACAACTTAGAATCGGCATCTGAAAAAGATGCCTCTTTTTTAGCAAATCCTAAGTACAACGAAGCGATGAAGCAGTCGAATGCAGGGGTGATCTGCATTGATAAAAAGACCGATCTTGTCGATGGAAAGAATTTCCTCGTTGGAGATAACCCCTCTCGCACCTTTCAACTCATTGCAGAGGCGATCTTATCGAGTACCCATCAAGGATCTGCCTTCAAGGGGATCCACCCCTCTGCAGTGATCCACGAAACCGCTAAGATTGGGAAAGGGGTTACGATTGCCCCTTGCGCCGTCATCGACGCTTATGCAGTCATTGAAGATGAAACAGAAATTTATCCCCATGTCTACGTAGGTGTTTCAGCAGCCATTGGAAAAAAATGCATCCTCTATTCCCATTCAAGTGTTCGAGAGCGGTGCATCCTAAAAGATCGGGTCATCTTGCAGCCTGGAGCCGTCATCGGTTCCTGTGGCTATGGATATACCACCGACCCTAAAACAGGGCGCCACACAAAGCTTGAACAGCTGGGAACCGTCACCCTTGAAGACGATGTCGAGATTGGGGCCAATTCAACCATCGATCGAGCCCGCTTCAAAACAACTCTTGTCCGGAAAGGAACCAAAATCGATAACCTCGTTCAAATTGCCCACAACGTCGAGCTTGGGGAAAACAACATCATTGTCTCCCAGACAGGGATCGCAGGCTCTGCAAAGCTTGGCAATAATGTCTTCCTTGGAGGGCAAGCAGGTGTCGTAGGACATATTGAGATCTGCGATAACGTGAAGGTGGCCACTCGAGGGGGCGTATCCAAATCGATCAAAGAGCCAGGAATCTACGGCGGAGGCCCCGTCTCCCCCATGCCTGAATTTAACAAAAGACAAGTTCTTCTTCGAAAAATTGAAACCTTTTTCAAAGATCTTGGAGCGCTCAAAAAAAGAATCGAAAAGCTAGAGCTAGAGAAAGAATAATACCAATCCAATTTAGGAATATCTTTTTTGGGGTTGGTACAATTTATCGATAGAGTTTATTCTTTTCATCTGGTATTTTGATAATTAACCTCCTTAACTTTGGATGGGTTCTCATGATTACCATTTATGATAAGGGTGAGCATGACGATGAATTTGTTGAAATTTCTGAGCCAAGGGAAGGATGCTGGATTCACGTCGAAGATGCAACCACCAATGACATCAATCAGATCAGTAAACTGGTCGACCTTGAATATACCGACATGTATGATGCCCTTGACCTGTATGAGATCCCCCGTGTTGAGAAGGTCGATGAGACTGTCCTCGTCTTTACCCGCCATCCCATGGAGCCCGACGGAGGGCTTTACACAACAACCTTCACCATCATCCTAACGAAAGACTACTTCATCACCATTTGCCCTCAAAAGAGTCAAATCGTTCAGAACTTCATCTCTCAAAAGCCAAAGCTTAGCCCTTCTCAAAAGTCAAAATTTATTATCTATATCTTATTGAAAATCACCCAAGAGTATACCCTTCAGATCAAAAAGATTCGGACAAGTGTCTTGAAGCAAGAAAAGAAAATGTCCTACGTCGACAGCCGAGATATCACAAACCTCACCCACAATGAAGAGATTCTCAATCAGTATCTCTCCTCTCTTGTCCCCATGCGTTCGGTCCTTGAGTCGATCACCTCAGGGCGCTACACCTTCCTATATGAAAAAGATCAAGATCTCCTCGAAGACCTTCTCAACGCAAGCATCCAATCAGAAGACCTCTGCTCGATCAATCTTCGAAGTATCCGGAGCCTCCGCGACTCCTACCAGATCATCTTTACCAACCAGCTGAATAAAACGATTAAGCTCTTAACAGCGCTGACGATCATCCTGAGCATCCCCACGATGATCGCCTCACTTTACGGAATGAATGTGGGCCTTCCCTTTGCTAACTACAAAAATGCCTTCTCGGTCATCGTCGTCTTTATCATTCTTCTCTCAATCTTTTCCCTCATCCTATTCAGGCGGAAGAAGTGGCTTTAAGAATCGTTATCTAGACCCTGAAGAAACTCTCTGATCGCTGCTCCACACGCTTCCTTATCATCAGGATTATTCTCTTTAAGCTGTAGAATGTGAGCCCAACGAATCGCATAGGTCAGCTGATCCACTTTCTCACCGAGTGCTTTTTCTCGCGCGGTAAGTTCTTGGTAGCCTAAAACAAAGCCCTCGCACGACAAGTATTTTTTCGCTTTGACTTTTTCTGCTAAAGCAGCCTGTGCTGCCTCACCTTCCACTCTAAAACCAAGCTCTAACCGAGCATTTTCAAAAGTGTTTGCATCGATCTTGTCTTCACTTTCGAAAGCATTAAAAACCTTTAATGCTTCAGTGACCTCCCAACATCCATCATGAGCATTCCGTGGAATGACCTTTTTTTCAGGAATGTCAAAATTAAAACCTTTTAATGGAATCGGTGCCTTGTTTAAGCGCTGATTAATACGACTCTGAATTTCATCATTTTTTATTCGCTGCGCTTC
Organism: Chlamydiia bacterium; assembly: GCA_020440285.1. GTDB lineage: Bacteria > Chlamydiota > Chlamydiia > Chlamydiales > Simkaniaceae > Neptunichlamydia. Next base: position 10,790 of record JAGROK010000018.1, read on the forward strand.
ATGTGGGCTCATGACCATTAGTTTAAGAGTTTCAAAGTGACCTTTACTATGACCCACTACGTCTTGTCCAATAGCATCAAAGCGGGCATTAATGGCCTGTTCAGCCTCTTGCATTGCAGCTGTTGCCCCTTGAAGAATACCCCCATACCGCTGAGTGATTTCTGCAATTTCTCTTTGTTCTGCTTCTTTTGCTGCTGCTTCTCTTACCCTTCGTTCTTCTGCTTCTCGGTCACGCAACAGGGCTTCTGCGTTTTCTCGTTCTTGCAGCGCTCTAATTTCACGATCTTCTTCTATTTTTAGCCTTGCAGCTTCAACGCGAAGCGTCTTTTCTTCTTGGTATTCTGGGTTAATCTTTGCAGCTGCAAGCTCCTCTTGAATCACATAAACGGCGCTCTTCAACTCCTCTTTACGCTCCCAATCATTCATATAAACAATACGCACTAATAAGGTCTTCATAATAGGTAATTGATCTGTTGGATCTTCTATTGCTTGAAGAATAGTTTTATTATCCTCTAAGAGCTCTTGGGTGTAAGGATCATCTTGAATTTGGTTTGTAAATACATTATTCAATGTTGCAAGTTGCCCCTCAGGGGTAGCCAAATAGGCCTTTATCTCTTCATCGAGGTCGGGAACATATGGTTCTCCCTCCGCTCTCCTTGGTTGCGGCGGCGGCGGCAGACCTCCAGCTTCTGGGGGAGGAGGACACTGAGTGACTTCTAGGAAGGAGAGGGCCCATTCTGTCTTGAAAAGAGCTGCGATCGATAGAAAAGCAGTTGTTGCAGCAAAGAGGAGGGTGGTATAGGCTTTTGTTCCCTCTTCGATCAAATATTTTCTTGCTTCTACTTTCCCTTCGGTTGGAAGACGCTTAAGAGTCCCAAAAATGGTGGTTGAAACGTAATAGATCCCATTCAAAGTCTCGTAGCAAGTTGCTAGGAAAAGGTTACCTGCTGCTCTAGCTCCTGAATTTTGACTTTTTGTCGCCTCTTCTAAAGCTACTGGAGCGGTTTGACACTCTTGAGGGTAGGTGAATTGGTAACCACCAAGTAATATTTTGACCTCTGACATGGGAAAAATCTCCTATTTTATCTCTTTCTTGGGGAAGAGCATAATCGATAAAAGATTATAAATAAATAATAAATATTTATTAAATTAATAATATGGTGGGGTTTTCAAGATATTTTTGCAGGGTCACGATGAAGCGAGCTCCATCGGCTCCATCGACCACTCGATGGTCACTTGAGAGGGAGAGCATCATCCTTTTCCCTGGAACCACTTTCCCCTCCTTAACAACGGGGGTGTCTCGCATCCCTCCAACGGAGAGGATAGAGACTTGTGGAGGGTTGATGATTGCTTGGAAGTCATGGATTCCAAACATCCCTAGGTTTGAGAGGGTAAAAGAGCCCCCTCGATATTGGTGGGGCTCAAGCTTTCCTTCCTTAGCAAGGGTAGCGAGGTGTTTAACCTCAGCAGAGATCTGCCCCAGATTTTTATAGTCAACGTGGCGGACAATAGGGGTAATAAGCCCCTCATCGATGCTAACGGCAACGGCGATATCAATCGTTTTAAAACGGACGATTTTGCTCCCTTCAGCATCAAATCCACTGTTGATGACTGGATGCTCTTTAAGGGCAAGGGCAGTTGCTCGCATGATAAAGTCATTAAAGGTGACCTTAATCCCCCCTGCTTTGAGCTGTTCGCGGAGGGTGATCATCGCTTCTACATCGATATCTTGTTGGATATAGAAGTGGGGGATAAAGGTTTTTGAGGCTTGAAGTTTAGCTCCAATCGCTTTTCGCATTGGGGACATAGCCTCCTCGGAGTAAGAGCCAGGCCTTTCAGAAGGGGCCCCTTTTCTTCCAAAGGTGGCAGGAGTATTAGGTTGCGCAAGGTCAAGATCTCGACTCATCACCCTTCCGTCAGGACCGCTCCCTTTAACGGAGGTGAGATCGACCCCTTTTTCCTTTGCCAGTTTCTTAGCAAGAGGAGATGCCGCTAAGCGCTCTCCCATTCCTGTATCAAATTCAAAGGTGTAATTTTCAAGGGGGGGCTCGATTGGAAATGAGACTTGAGCCATCTGCCTCCCTTCTTTTTTAGGAGACTCTGAAGAGGGAGCTTTTTCTCCTTCTTGCGGGGAAGGAGCCTTTTCCTCCTCTTTTATCCCTTCAGGTTTGTACCCTTCGATGCTCTCTTCTTGGGTCTCTGTAAAAATTGCAACGGCCTGATTAACCAGAGCCTCTTCCCCTTCGGGAATGAGAACCTTTCTTAAAAAACCACCATCGAGAGCATTATGTTCAACGGTTGCTTTATCGGTTGCCACTTCAAAGAGAAGATCTCCCTCTTTGACTTGGTCCCCTTCTTTTTTGTGCCACTTGACAATGGTTCCCCCTTCCATTGTAGGTGAGAGTTTCGGCATGGTGAGGGTAAACGGCATGAGGCTAGCTCCTGAGGTGAAGGGTTTCGTCAATAGCGGCGCTAATCCGCTCTGGGTTTGGCTGCGACTCCCTCTCAAGCTCCTTGTTATAGGGAAGAGGAGTCTCTCTTTGGCAAACTCTTTTAAGGGGCGCATCTAAAAAGTCAAAGCACTGCTCTTGAATTTGAAATCCAATTTCTGCGGAAATCCCTGCAAAAAGATGGCCCTCTTCGACAAGAACAGCAAAATGTGTTTTTCGAACCGACTGCGCAATCGTTCCCATATCGAGTGGTTTGATCGTCCTTAAATCGATCAACTCGATTTCTATCCCCTTTTTTGCATACATCTCAACGACTTTTTGGCAGTGGTGAAGCATCCGACTATGAGAGATCAAGGTGAGGTCCTTTCCCTCACGAAGAACCTTTGCCTTTCCAATAGGAACGAGATACTCCTCTCTTGGAATCTCCATTTTCATCCCATAATCGAGCTCATTTTCTAAGTAGATCACAGGATTATTATCACGGATCGCCGATTTCAATAGCCCTTTCGCATCATACGGGTTACTTGGAGCAACGATTTTAAATCCTGGAAGGTGTCCATAAAGGGCTTCCACGCAGTGAGAGTGTTGACAAGAGACTTGCGCTGCCGCTCCATTAGGTCCACGGAAGACAATGGGAACATGAAAACGGTTTCCTGACATGTAATACATTTTGCATGCATTCGAAACGAGTTGATCGAATGCAACGAAAGAGAAATTAAAACTCATAAATTCAACAATTGGTCTTAACCCTGTCATGGCCGCCCCAATGCTAAGACCCGCAAATCCATTTTCAGCAATCGGGGTATCAATAATCCGACCAGGACCCCACTTGTCGAGAAGTCCTTTAGAGACTTTATAGGCGCCATTATACTCGGCAACCTCTTCTCCCATCAGGTAAACCTTTGCGTCCCGCTCCATTTCCTCATCGATCGCTTGCCGGATCGCTTCTCTTAATTCAACTGTTTGCATCTTATCGCTCATGGGGCAAAGACATCCTCTTCAAGGGTAATCGGATCAGGGTTTGAACTCTCTTCAGCAAATTTCATCGAGGCGATGATCACCTCTTTCTGCTCTTTATCGAGATCTTCGATCTCTTTATCGGTGATCAGTTTTCGTTTTTTAAGCTCTTCAGAAAAAAGGTGGATCGGATCGCGTCCCTTTGCCTCTTCGAGTTCTTCCTTCGTCCGGTAAAGGGCGGGATCTGAAATCGAATGCCCCCTAAAGCGCTCGGTTACTGCCTCGACTAAAACAGGGCGCTTTGTCTTTTTCACCTCGTTGTAAATCTCTTTAAAGGCCTCGTAACAACTCACAAAATCCATCCCATCAAGAGAATAGGATTTTATCCCATAAGCTGGGCCAAAGTTTTCAGCAATCGGTTGGTTGCAAAGGGCCCGATTAACCGCCGTTCCCATCCCCCACTGATTGTTTTCGATGACATAAATGCAAGGGAGATCCCATAGAGAAGCTAGGTTAAGGGATTCATGAACCGCTCCCTGAACAAAAGCGCCATCTCCTAAAAAGCAAACCGAAACTCCCTCTTCTTTCTGATATTTCAGTGAAAAGGCGGCGCCCGTTGCAATGGGAAGATGTCCTCCAACAATTCCAAAACCACCAAGCATTCGATCGGCATAAAGGTGCATTGACCCCCCTCGCCCCATCGCATTTCCCGTGACTTTCCCATAGAGCTCTGCCATCATCTCATTAGGAGTGGCCCCCATGAGCATTGAAAGGGCATGGCACCGATAGGTCGTTGTCCACCAATTCCCTTCACGCCCCATCGCGTTGACCGCTGCGGTTTGGATCGCTTCCTGCCCCATATAGGCATGGAAAAAACCTCCAACCTTTCCATGTTGGTAGGCCGATTCTGCTCGGAGCTCAAAATGACGAATCAAAAGCATCTCTTTTAAGATCGTCTTGAGTTTGTCCTTTCCAAGCTCTTTTGCTACTTGATCAAAATCAGCTTTAAAGAAATGATACTTAATGTGATGACCGGTTTTCTTTCCCATAACCCCTCTTTGAGGATCAAATTAATCGATAATACTAAAGGAAGTCAATAGGGCATTGACTGCATGGGTCCCATCCCTCTATCGGGGACAATATTAGGGTTATTCGTCACTGGAACAGCTCGAAGATCATCATCTCCATTCGAGCCTGCTTGATAACACCCCGACACCAAAACTACCAAACCAAAAAAGAGCAAAGCCACTTTCATTATAGCACCTTAAGATAAATATTTAAGAGCCCATCATAACCCATCAAGGGGATTTTGACAAATTTTAATCACTTGAGCTACCATTAGCACGATGGCTAAAAGACCGATTTATTACGATACAGAAACTACTGGCGTCCGCCCCGATAAGGATCGGATCATTGAAATCGCCGCCTTTGACCCGGTGCAAGATAAAACATTCCACCGCCTTATCAATCCCGGTTGTCCCATCCCCCCAGATGCAAGTGCAATTCATAATATCACCGATGAGATGGTGAAAGAGGCTCCTCCCTTTGATACCGTTGCAAAGAAGTTTGCCCTTTTCTGCTCTGACGAAGTGGTCTTGATTGCCCACAACAACGATGCCTTTGATAAACCCTTTCTTGAGCAAGAGTTTCAACGAAATGGAGTATCTCTTCCCGATTGGCCCTACATCGATTCCCTGAAATTTTCTCGGAAATATCGCCCCGATCTTCCAAGGCATTCCCTCCAACATCTCCGTGAATACCATGGCATCGAAGCTAATAATGCCCACCGCGCCCTTGACGATGTGATCATCCTTCACCAGGTTTTCTCACTCATGATTGATGATTTGACAATGGAAACCATTCTTGAGCTCATGTCACAAAAGCAAGTCCTCCGCCACATGCCCTTTGGGAAACACCGCGGCGTTCCCCTTAAAGAGATCCCTCCCGGCTACGTCCGCTGGCTCCACGAAAATGGCGCCCTCGACAAACCCGATAACGCCGAACTCAAAGAAGCCTTTTCTTCCCTCGGCATGCTCCCTAACTAGGGCGTGTCATCAATTATACTCAGTACTTCTCCGAAGCCATTCAACGACTTTCTCCTTTGCCATCTTTCCCTCAGCAACCTTGATAATTGCTTCGTAAAGTTCCTGTTGACTACAGATCACTTCAACCTCATGAAGGGACAAAAAGATCAAAGCGAGTAAAGCTCCCGTTCTCTTATTCCCATCGATAAAAGGATGGTTGTTAACGGTATGAAAAAGATAAGCAGCTGCCATTTCATAGAGATCTTTATGAAGATAATCTCCATAGAATGTTGCAGATGGCTGAGCTAGAGCAGACTTAAGAAGATTTATATCTCGTATGCCAGGTGCCCCTCCGAAACTCTCAATAGACTCCTCATGAATTTTTAGGACTTGATCGTATGTGAAGAACAAATAATGCATAAACTCACTCCGCTAATTGTTTGAGAGCTGTTTTATACTTTTCCTTGAAGTGGCTCAGTTTCTCCTCAACAGCTTTATCAAAGGCTTCCTCTCTCAAGGGGGTTATGATAAGGGATTTTTCATCATTTGTTGAAAGTTCTAAAGGAGCTTCTGGATCAATTTCTAAGAGATCGATCAATGCTTGATCAATGGTTAGAGAGTAACTATTTCCCTGCTTTGTTAATTTCTTGATTAAAGTCATATATCCTTCTTTTAAGATGGCAAAACGCTATGTTCCTCTTTTTGCTGAAGACGGAAATGGGTTTCCCAGAGCTCTTTGAAAGGAGAGCATGTAGTGAGAAGGTCTTCCTTAGTCCCTTCAGCAACTTTTTCCCCATGTTCGAGGTAAATAATGCGATCAGCATACTCGATAGTGGAGAGGCGATGGGCGATGAGAATTTGGGTGATCTCCCCATGGAGCTCTTTGATGGCCATTTTGATTTTGTTTTCACTCACTGCATCGAGAGAAGAGGTTGCTTCATCAAGGACGAGGATAGGGGCGTTTTTAACAAGAGCGCGGGCAATCGCTAGCCGCTGCTGCTGCCCTCCTGAAAAGTTTTTTCCCGTTTCAGCAAGCATGGTGTCATATGTTTTAGGAAGGTGTTTGATAAATTCGTGGGCATGCGCCTTCTTTGCAGCGTGAATGATTTCCTCTCTCGAAAAGGGCTGTCCATAGGCGATGTTTGCAGCAATCGTATCGTAGAAGAGGAAGGGTTTTTGGGGAACAAAAGCGATGTGTTCTCGAAGTGATTTTTGAGTATAGTCTTGGATCGGAATTCCATCGATCCGTATCTCCCCTTTTTGAACGTCGTAGAGGCGAGGAAGAAGTTGAACAACGGTTGACTTTCCAGCGCCCGTGCTCCCTACAAGAGCTACCGTCTCCCCTTTATTAACCGAAAAGCTTAGATCCTTAAGGATCCATTTTTCATCGTACTTGAACCACACCTTGTCAAACTCAATCACCGACTGAAAGCCTTTCATAGGAGTTGCTGTTGGGCGATCTACTATTTGGGGGTTGAGATTTAAAACCTCATACATCCTTTCAGCAGCAACAACACCCTTCTGAACGTTAGTATTTTCTTCTGCAAACTTCTTTACAGGCTCATAAAACTGATGGAGAAGGAGGGCAAAGACAAGGAGCTCTGAGATAGGCATCGAAAGGACATGGAGACCAAAAAGGATGATTACCGCAAGGCAAGCAGTTGTGATCGTATGAAGAATCGGACGGGTTAAGAGGTCATACTTCGCTGTCTTGCTCTCCAGCTTTGCCATCTGCATGTTTTGTTCTTTATACTTCTTAAGTGAAAACGTCTCCATGGCAAAGACTTTTACCGTTTGGATCCCAGCTAAGAAATCAATGAGGACTGAGCTAAACCTTTCTTGGTTTTTCTGAAGTTGCCTGGTAATCCCCTTGACTTTGCGAGTCACAAAAATCACAGGAAGAGCGACCATGGGAAGGCCAAAAAAGATGACGATCGAAAGTTGCCATGACATCCAAAAGCAGATCAGAAGGGAGGTTAAAATAGTAAAAGGAGCTTGGATATAATTGGTCAAAAAAGAGTTGATCGATGAAGCGATTTGATTCGCATCCCCAACAACGCGAGAAGAGAGGGTTCCAATGTTATACTCGTGAAAAAAGCTCATCGGCTGATGTTGCAAATGATCAAAATATTGCTGCCTTAAGTCTCGACTGATCCGGATCGATAGAATTTGGGTAGTATAACGACTAAAAAAAAGAAAAATCGCTTTGAGAATCGCCACCATCACAAGAAGGGCGACAAAAGCCTTCATGTTTTCTTCAATGCGGAATTTTTGTTTAATCTGATACATGACACGGTTAAGAGGGTTATTCTCCTTCTTTTTGATCATGTAGTTTTGAGCATCATCTTTTGAAATTTGACCTTTCCCCTCCCGGTCAATTTTCTTCCATTTATCTTGAATATCCTCACGGGTGACATACCCCTTTTCCTTCGAAGCAAATAGATCAAAAAAATCTGCCCCATTTCCGGTTAAAACGCCAAGGGTAAAAACCTCCATTTGACTTGCAATAGTGAGTCCAATGATTGCACCAAATGTGAAGATAAAGAGGATGAGATGACGGTGAACGCGAATAGCTGCTTTGAGAAGTAATTTCATGTCCCAAGGATACTTGATCCTTGGTTAATTGTCACCTGCAGCCCCTTTTTGCCTCAACACGTTTACTTACACCCGACTTTAAAAGCTCCTAACTTACGGAACTTTTGATATCGCTTTTCTAGAAGATCTTCAACAGAAATTTTCCCAAGACGTTTTGCCTCTTTCGTGACAAACTTTTTCACCCCTTCATAGACAACTTGTGGATCATGATGGGCTCCTCCTTGAGGCTCTTCAATGATTTTATCGACCACACCAAACTCTAGAAGGTGCTCTGCTTGCATTTTAAGCGTCTTAGCAGCTTCCTCATTTTTCGAAGCATCTCTCCATAAAATGGATGCACATCCTTCAGGAGAGATCACAGAATAGTAAGCGTGCTCAAGCATTCCAACCACATCACCCACTCCCATTCCAAGGGCTCCGCCAGAGCACCCTTCACCAATCAATACAACAACGATTGGAGTCTTGAGATTAGCCATCTCTAGCAGATTGGTTGCAATAGCGACCCCTTGCCCTCTCTCTTCAGCGGTCAACCCTGGATAAGCGCCAGGAGTATCAAGTAGGGATAAAATGGGGAGGTTAAATTTTTCTGCAAGCTTCATCACACGAAGAGCTTTTCGATACCCCTCTGGATGAGGCATTCCAAAGTTTCGATAAAGGCGACTTTCGGTATCGCACCCTTTCTCTTGAGCAATAATGACAAACTTCTGCCCACCAATAATTCCTAGGCCGGCCACAATAGCCTGGTCATCGCGAAAAAGGCGATCACCAAAGATCTCTGTGAAGTTTTCACAAATGTTTTTGATGTAATCTATAGAACGAGGACGATTTGGATGGCGACAAATGGCGACTCGCTCCCATGGGCTAAGTTGTGAGTAGACCTGGCTTTTTAAAACCTCTAGTTTTTTTTCAAGCTTTACAATTTCCTCATCTGACCAAATTCCATTCACTTTATTTTGCTCTTTGAGCTGAGCAATGGTTTTTTCATGGTCATGGATTTGTTTTTCATGGTCTAACATCTTCTTCCACCTTACTTACTTTAATTCAACGAGATTTCCTGGGATCTCGGCATCATGAAAATCGGTTACAATCTCCACAATCGTTGGTTTTGTAATGACAATGGCATACAGCTCTTCAATGTCATTTTGCGCGAGACGAACGCACCCATCACTCGCATAACTTCCGATTGTAGAAAGATCTTCACTATACGCTTCTGTTGCAACATCAAACACCCACGGCGCTCCATGAAATCCATAACCACGAGGACTTCCCCCTTCGCCACTAAGCTCCTCAGAAAAAGGGATCCACCTAGTCCCAAAAATCCGAACCATTTCAACCTCTTGATCTTGGAAATACCCTTGAATCCCTGCTTTATAAGTCGCCACCTTATCTCCGAGGGTAAATTTTCCCTTTGGAGTTAAAAGACCTGAATAAGAATCTTCATCAAAGCGACCAAGACCAACCTTATAGGTCTTTAATAGATAGGTTTCATTGGATCCTCCGTCAAGAGCATAAAACCACATCTTGCATCGAGAAAGATCGACAACCAGGTAAAAGCTCACCTCTTTCTTAAGGACATTAAAGGTGTCACCGGGAGATACTTTTTGCGTATAATAGTCTCTTTTCCCATTTAAACTTCGGGCAATGAAATGGCGCGATGTTGAAAAATGAGAGGCATAATCGGTCACCCAAGCGGGCCTTCCATTGAGCCAAGGAACTCGACTCTTATAACGGACAGTTTCCACAATGGGGAGCTTTTGCTTTCCAGTTGTAAACAGGCGGTGGATTTGATCCACCTCTACTTCTCCAACCTCATCTTGAACAGGATGAAGGTACTTTTGAGAGCTCTTTTCAACTTCCTCGATCTCAACAGGTGCCTTTAAAGCGACCTCTTCTTGAACCCCTTTTTCCCCTTTCTTCTTAAACAAAGCAAGTCCCCCAATCACCGCAAAAAGGGATAGAGAACCGATAAAAATTGCTTTAGGAATCGACAAGGTTTTCTCCTGATTTGAACATATCGCTGTAAATTATCTCGATTTTTTTGATTCTTTGCAAGGAGACAAAAAATTTTACTCGACATTCCAGCTGTATGGACACATCTTTTCCCTCATGGGAAAAGCAAGTAAAAAATCTGCTGACCAAAAATGCTCTCTCCCTGCAAGTGGAATCACCTCCATTTCTCCATTGAAATGGGGATCGATTATCATCTTTTCTTCTCCCCTTTCAAATAAAATCTTATGACATTTTCCACGAAAGCGGTCAAGGGCTTTAGGAAAAAATTCCCTTTCACCTACCTGCACCTTTTCAGCTGTTACAAAAAAGACGAAATAAAGAGGAGAGATCTCCTCGCATTGGCTCCGACGAGTCTTCAAATGAATTTTTTCTCCCTCTCCTTCAATGTCAAAAAATAGCCATTCCGCACCGGGAGACGTTGAAGAGTTTTCAATTACACGGGTCCACCCTTTAAACCTTACCCTCTCCTCTTCACTTTCAATGGTGATATCTTTAAATCCTTCACGACTCCCATTCGAAGGGCGAAAAATTCCATAATAGTTAGAATCTGCAAGGGGAGGATAGTGGGGACCAAAACTTGTAATATGAATCCCTCCTTTATGGAGAGTGCCAAGACCTGTATTCACCCCGGAAGCCGAACAGGCTAAACTCAAATTCCCCGTTTGATATCTCACATACCCTAAACTTTGATCCTGATCGTAAAGGGTGATTCCTTCATGAATTTTTGTGACAGAAACTTTTGCATCGATCAAATTTTGAAACCCCTTTGCAAAAAGGGAAATAAAGGGATCCTTTCCTTGTCTTTTTTCGAAAAAATTCTCCGCTATCATTTGCATTTTAGAGCTAAGGACAATGTGGTTGACCACAGAAAAAAGAAGGGCAAATACCTCTTGCTGCTTTGAATTTTTATATTGAGACTCTTTGACCCAAAGTCCCTCAAAAAGCTCTCCTTGAGCATCACACAAGGAAAGACAAAATTCTGTTAATTTTATCCCTTTTTGTATCAACTCTTCGTTTTTCAAAGCCCATCCAAGATACAGACATACCAAAGCAAGAAGTCCATTTTCTTGGGGATTGGGAATGTGCCTTTCAAAAGCATGCATCTCCCCTTCTTGAAGAACGCCCCCTCTTTCTAATTGTTTCACTTCAAAAGGGTCGCACTTGCCACAAAAAAGATACTCTGCAAGAGATTGATACCCCTTGTGCAAAGGAAAACTATTCCAAAACCCTTCGACTTTCCCTTTCGCAATTAATGCCTCAATCTTTTGATCCACACCAGATGGCTCCATGAAAAGAATAGCAACTAAAGCTTGGTAAAAATCGGTTACATTTTCAGGAGTTTCAAGGGGGAGGTTTTCACACCCTTCTATCAAAGAAAATAGAAGGGCCTCGCCCCTTTCTTCCCCTTTAAGATAGGCACTAACTGCCTGACTTAAAAGGTCGAAGCCACAGTTAACTTCCTGAAGCTTCGAAAAAAAAGTGACGAGACCACTCATACTTCCACCCAAAGGCAGATTTTGCCTTATAATGCAGCTCCTTGCTGCTCTTCAGTTTCTATTAGACTCTTCATCTTCTTTCCGGGAGTAAATTTTACTGCCCGTCTTTCTGGGATGACAATAGGGACTGAAGCATTTTTTGGGTTTCTTCCAATTTTTTGTTTCCTCTTCACAACTTCGAACACACCGAAATCACGAAATTCCAGGCGGTCTCCGTCAGATAGATATTCTGTCATACAATCTAGAAACGATTGTACAACGAGGCGGACTTCATTGGGATGAAGACCACGGCGGCGAGAAATCTCACTGATGAGTTTCTTTTTGGTTATCGTTGCCATATCACCCTGCTCCTTTAAATTTTAACAAAAGAGATTAATCTCCTCTTCTCATGTCTTGCAGTTTTCTTTCAACGAAAAAGATTCAGAGACCTATTATCTTCTCGTTCATATTTTTCTATGTTACTGATTTTCAAGCAAGTTCTTTTTCAATTTTTATTAAAATTTTCTTTTTTTTGCCCGCTCCCAAAAGAAGATACTTCCTTCCAATAATATCTTTTGATCCAATCATTAATGTTTGGTCTTCGACTTTTTCATTGTTAAGATAAGCCCCCCCATTTTTAATCAATCTTACCGCCTCTCCTTTGCTCGATAAAAGGCCAGACTTTGCAGCAAGGGAGGCATAGTTTTGATCAAGGACCTCTTCAATTGTCATCGAAATGCTTGGCATATCCCTTGCAATTTCTTTTAAAACCTCTGGATCAAGGCTCCCCTTTGCCCCTGGAGCTGCCCCTTCTGTCACCTTAAGAGCAACCCTTAACCCTTCCTCTCCATGAACAAAGCGGGTCACCTCCTCAGCAAGCCTTTTTTGCGCTGCAAAAGGGGTGAAATTTCCAGATTCGATCGCATCGGCATATTCCTTTATCTCCTGAAGATCGATAAAGGTAAGCATCCGCAAAAGTTGAATCACATCTTGATCAGAAACGCGAACCAAATATTGGTAAAACTGATAGGGAGAGGTCTTTTCAGGATCAAGCCAAATCGCCCCTTCTTCACTCTTTCCAAATTTTGCTCCATCACTTCTTGTTAATAGGGGAAACGTAAGCCCATAAATCGATTTTCCTGTTAGCTTCCGGGTAAACTCTATCCCTGCAGTGATATTGCCCCACTGATCACTCCCCCCCATCTGAAGGCTAACCCCCTCTTTTGTATACAGGTGGTAAAAATCGTACCCCTGCAAAAGTTGGTAACTAAATTCGGTAAAGCTAATCCCCTCTTCTGATTCAAAGCGACTCCTCACACTTTCTTTTCCCATCATGGGTCCTACTCGAAAATGCTTGCCAACATCTCTTAAAAAATCAATCAACTGAAAAGAGCCAAGCCAGTCATCGTTATTCATCACAACAGGATTTTTTAAACACCTTTCAAGTTGCTTTTGAATCGATGCAACGTTCTTTGCAAGTTCTTCTTTTGTAAGAAGAGGACGCTCATGACTTTTGCCAGAAGGATCACCTATTTTTCCCGTAGCCCCTCCTAAAAGAGCAACGGCTGTATGACCAAATCTTTCAAGCCATGATAGGGCAACAATCCCCACTAAATTCCCCAAGTGGAGGCTGTCCGCTGTTGGATCAAACCCAATATATCCCTTTAGCCCCTTCTCCCCTTTTTTCTTCAGTTCGTCGCTCGTCATATTATCGACAAAACCACGCTTTTCTAAAAAATCAATGACATTTTCCATGAGTCTATCTTAATAATGGTTTGTATTGTATCAGTGTATGTAGAAACAACTTATGTAGCAAGTTTCTTGAGAGGGTATTTAATCATTCATTCAGGCATTAACGGAAAAGATCTTTTCCCCTATGAAACCTGTTTTCGATCCTACGCAAACTTTTCAAAGTTTACTCTGATCTCCAAACAGCTCCCATAGGAAAAAACCTCTTTTTCCAATGTCCAAAGCAATCATTTAATACCCTCTCTGAGACTTTCTACTACGGAAGAGACCTTGCGGCTAAGATCGGCGGCGTTTTGGTTTTCATCAAAAAGGGAGATCGATTTTGAGCGAAGGGCAATCCGCTCCGACGCATGGCGGGCAATCCACCGATGGATTTCAGAAGATTTACGCTTGAGAGCCTGAGGAGTGATCCCCTGATCCATCTCTTCTAGCTTCTGCCGAAGCTTTTCCCGGGTTTTCTTTGTCTTTTCACTCTCCTCTGCAAGCCCTTTTTGTACCATCAGTTAATCCTTCTCTACCGATTAATCAACCCTCACCACCCCAGCATGGCATAGTAATTAGATATTGAAAAGGAAAAATCTTGCTCTCAATCAATTTTTTAAGGATGATTGGATATATGAACCTATCTCACTATTACAAACCCTATCCTTTTGAGCCTTTTTCTCCAGAATTTAAGATTTCTTTTTGCTCTACTTCACCAAGTATGGCCTTCAACGAGATCTTAAATTCTGAAAAAAAATGCTTCAAAATTCTAGAATTTCTAATAGTGAGATAGGTTCATGGAAGAGATGAAAAAAGAGGTCGGTTTTGCTGCTGCAGAACTGATTGAAAGTGGAATGACGGTAGGACTTGGAACAGGGTCAACGGTTTTCTATTTTATCAATCGTCTCATTGAGCGGGTAAAAGAAGGGCTCGATATTCGAGTGGTTTCCAGTTCGATTCGATCTCAAAAGCAGGCAGAAGAGGGAAAGATTCCCATTGCTGATATCAATACGATCACCTCTATCGATATTACCGTTGATGGTGCTGATGAAATTACCCATCGAAAGGAGATGATCAAAGGGGGTGGAGGAGCCCTTTTGCGCGAAAAAATCCTTGCAAATACGAGCCGGGAAATGGTGGTGATCGTTGATGAATCCAAAGTGGTTGAAAGACTTGGGAAACACCTCCTTCCTGTGGAAATCCTCCCCTTTGCCACCGATGCTATTATCGATAAAATCCGAAAACTTGGATACCAAGGCTCTCTTCGTGAGCACAATAAAGATGGCCCCTATATCACAGATAATGGGAACTATATCTATGATATTCATTTTGAGTCTCTTCGTGATCACCCTGAAAATGATCATGAAAAACTTTCCCGCATCCCAGGTGTCTTAGAAACAGGGTTTTTCTTCAACCTTGCTGGCCGTGTTCTTGTTGGAAAAAATGATGGCACAGTTGATCACTGGCCCTAGATCTTTTATATAGCTGAATTAGTTTAAAATAGTAATAATTGGACAGAAGATTTTCATTGAAAATGAA
>JAGROK010000019.1 GCA_020440285.1 Chlamydiia bacterium
TCAAGCAACTTTAGAAGGAGAAAAAAGCTCCGTTGATCTAAAAGGACTTTCCATCGCCTCTAAAAAAGATGAAGTCCATCATTTTATTTCTGTTTGTCATTTAGCTCCCAATTGCCGATCGAGCCAGCATTACAAGACAGCTTTAATGGGGCGTGCACGCTCTAGTTTTGAGGGGAAGATCTTTGTAGAAAAAGAGGCGCAAAAAACAGAAGCCTATCAACTGAATAACCATCTCCTCCTAAGCCCAAAGGCGCAGGCTCATAGCAAACCCAATCTTGAGATTAAAGCAGACGATGTAAAAGCATCACATGGGGCAACCTGCAGCCGTCCTAAGGAGGACGAACTTTTTTATCTTCAAACAAGGGGACTTAGTAAAGAAGAAGCGATGTGGCATTTAGCAAGAGGGTTTTGCTATGAACTTGCTGAAGGGAAAGAGATCGATCGATTTTTATATAGAGGACAAGAAGATGAGCCCCTTTGATGTGTGGAGAGTAAGAGAAGACTTTCCTATATTAAAAAAGGTAATGAATGGAAAAAACCTTATTTACCTTGATACAGCAGCAAGTGCTCAAAAACCTAAGGTAGTCATTGATGCCATCCACCATTTTTATAGCTTAGAATATGGAACCGTTCACCGCTCTATCTATGAGCTTGCGGCCCAATCGACTGAGATGTACAGCCGGGTTAGAGAAAAGGTGCAACGCTTTATTGGTGCCTCCGATGAAGATGAGATTATTTTTACCCGTGGAACAACTGAATCGATCAACCTCGTAGCCTATTCTTATGGGAGGACCTTTTTAAAGAAGGGAGATGAAATCATTATCTCCGAAATGGAGCACCACTCCAATATCGTTCCTTGGCAAATCCTTGCTAAGGAAAAAGGGATAAAATTGAAATACATTCCGATAAACCTTGAAGGAGAGCTTTGTCTTGGTACTTTCAAAGAGCTCATCAGTGAAAGGACAAAGTTTGTCTCTGTTGCTCACATTGCAAATTCAACAGGAACAGTAAATCCCATTAAAGAAATCATCTCCTTAGCCCATCAAGCAGGGGCAAAAGTCTTGATCGATGGGGCGCAAGCCGTTTCCCATGTTCCCCTTGATGTAGAGTCCCTTGGTGCCGATTTTTATGCTTTTTCAGGACATAAGATGTATGGGCCGACAGGAATTGGCGTTCTCTATGGGAAAAGAGAACTTCTTGAGGCGATGCCCCCCTTTCTTGGAGGAGGAGATATGGTTGAATCGGTGACAATGGAGAAAGCAACCTATCAAAAGCCTCCCCTAAAATTTGAGGCAGGAACCCCCTCTATTGCCGAAGTCATTGGGCTAGGAGCTGCTATTGACTATATAGAGTCGCTTGGAAGGGAAAGGATTGACCAATGGCTTAAACACCTCCTTCACTACGCAACAGAAAAACTGCAGCACGTTTCAGGACTGAAAATAATTGGAACAGCAAAGGAAAAATCTTCCATTATTAGCTTTGTCCTTGAAGATCTGCACCCGCTAGATCTCGGCACACTCCTTGGCCTTAGAGGGATTGCGATTCGAACAGGAAGTCTCTGCGCTCAGCCAACTTTAAAACGGTTTGGCCTCTCATCGCTTGCTCGCATTTCCTTCGGTGTTTACAACACAACAGAGGAAATAGACCATACCACAGCAGCGATTCAAGAAGGAGCCTTCCTCCTTAGGCCCGAACTTTCTTATTAACTACGAGGGCCAGCCATGCAATTAGAAATCGAATGCACATGGAATGAGAAGAAAAGCAAAGCTGTTGGTTCATTATGCATTTCTTCCGAAAAAATTATTTTCCCTACCCGATGAAAAAGCTAAGGTGCTCCAGCGATTAGGAAATCAACTCCCCGTAGAAGGGCCACCGGTATTAAACGAGCTCCAATTAATACAAAAAGATTATCCAAACAGTCTTTATGCCGCATATATAGCTGAATTAGTTTAAAATAGTAATAATTGGACAGAAGATTTTCATTGAAAATGAAGCGCGAAAGAGCGAAGCTGGCTTCATGTAAGCCAGCAAGATCGAGTGTAAAATTTTCGGTGGAAAGATCTGGATGAATTGTTACTATTTTAAACTACTTTAGCTATACCTACTACCGCGCCTTGGATTTCTTTGAATTTACCGATGAGGCGACA
>JAGROK010000076.1 GCA_020440285.1 Chlamydiia bacterium
AAGATTTTCATTAAAAATGAAGCGCGGAGAGCGAAGCTGGCTTCATGTAAGCCAGCAAGATCGAGCGTAAAATTTTCGGTGGAAAGATCTGGATGAATTGTTACTATTTTAAACTACTTTAGCTATAAAACCAACAAACATCGAAATCATTAATAGCGAAGCCCCCTTAAAGATCAGGATCTATGCTTAATCCTGGATTGCTACCTATGAAAAGTCTTCCTCAACCTCTTGAGTGCCTTCGGTTTTTAAAGCGGTTTTACTTTCCTCAGATCCCTCTTCAATCTCATACCCTATATAGCGCTTTAGAATATCTTTTCTCGTATCGCTTGTGCCCTCTCCCATATCAGGGTTTCCTTCCAGCAGAGATATAAAGGCGATTGTCACAGGTAGCAAACCCATCTTTTACTCCTTATCTTCCGTAAAGCAAGCTCGGCTATCGAGCTTGCTTTAACATACTATGATTCAACGAATTTTAAAAACTCTTTTTTGTATTTTTCATTGATGTTACAAGGGGGGTAAGGAGGGGGAAATGGATAAGGGATTGCATTTTAGCCAATGCATTAGGCAAGACCAACGGCTCATTATGAGCGTTGCTATGGAACATGCCTTTCATGTGCTTCAACTCCCCGTCGGAGAGCTTTCAGAGTGGGTTGAACAAGAGGTCGAAAAAAATCCCATTCTTCATCTAACTTCCCACTCAATACAAGAATTTAACCTTTCACTTATCCATTCAAAACCTACTCTTTATGAACATCTTGAGCAACAAATCACCCTTCACTTTACAACTAACGAAGACAAGGAGATTGCACGATACTTAGCAGGTTCACTCGATGATAAAGGGCTCCTAACCCTTTCTCCAGAAGAGCTTAAAGGAAAAGAAAAAGTCCTTCATATATTTCAACGGATGGATCCTCTTGGAATCGGAGCTCGCTCCATTCAAGAAGCCCTTCTCATCCAACTTGAGGAGACAAAAGAATCCCTAGCCTACAGAATTGTTGCAAACCATTTTGAAGACCTTCTCCACCTTCGCCTACATAAAATTAGAAAAAAGCTAGGACTTTCTGAAAATCAGATCAAAGAGCTTATCCATACTAAACTCCGTCCTCTCACCCCTTATCCAGGAAGGGGCTTTCAGCCAACCATTAACCCCCCCTTAATCCCCGATGTCACAATTACCCTCGAGGAAGAGCTCTGGAATATCGATGTAAATAGCTCCTTAATCCCTACTTTTCAAATTCATCCCATCTATCTTAATGCACTGGAAGGAAAAGGATTAAGTAAAGATGAATCAGAAACCATCCGCCGCTATTTAGCTGCAGGAAAATGGCTCACTCGAATCCTTAATCGTAGAAAAAAAACGCTCCAAGACATTGCAATTTATCTTCTTAAAAAGGAAAAAGACTTTTTAGAAGGGGTATCAACAGCCCCCACCCCTCTTACAATGAGAGAGGTTGCTGAAGCGCTATCCCTTAGTGAAGCTACAGTCACAAGAGCCATTGCAAATAAGTCGGTTGCAACGCCCCGAGGGATCCTCTCACTTCGCAGTTTCTTTACGCAAGGAATTACAACTGAAAAAGGAACCATTTCAAATAAAGTTGCAAAAGATCTTTTAAAAACCCTCATCAAGCAAGAAAAAGTCCCTTTATCCGATGCTGCTTTATCCAAAGAACTTAAAGCAAGGGGAATCCCTTGCGCTAGACGAACCGTTGCAAAATATCGCAAAGAACTTAAGATTGGGTCAGCATCTCAACGGAAGTTGTGGAAACACTAGGGCGTGTCATCAATTACACTTCGCTGCTTTAGCTTGTTTTAATTGATGACACGCCCTAGTATCTTCAAAAGAAAGGCCCAGACGATATCTAACGGAATCATTTGCCCAAGCGCTGATAAGATCATGAATCGATTTGAAATGGAGCTTTCTGAGATCCTTTTCAAGATCTAAGCGACGATAAAGCCCCATCTGAAGGGCATCTGGAGTTTTAAAAGCTCCTTTCCCCCGATGGATATTCCACGAGTAGACCCCTCCCTGTTCAATTGCCTCTTCTTCTTTTCCCAAGTGGAGATAAAATCCATAGGCCTGAGTTTTTCTCATGGCTGCAATGCAAACGGGAAGAGTGACAGGCTTTGATAGTTGGACTTGATCTGTTGATAAAAGAACATAAGGAGAAAAACGTCCATTGGAACACAAAGAGTGAAGAATGGTTTCCTTAAATGTCATCTCCCCATAGTTAAGAGGGCGGGTAAAACAAACCTGTGGAAACTTTGCCTTCAACTGCTGATAAGCTGCATAACTTTTCTCGGTACACTGATAAATAACATGAATGTTAGAAACACCTCGAAGGAATCGCTTGCAAGAGGTTAAACACAGATCCAAATCTTCGGGAGCCTCTTCAGAAAGAAGAATTACATCGACAAGAGCCTCCTCACAAACCTTTTCCATTGCCATTTTGATAGGATCTGCCATAAAAGCAACGCGCCCCATACTTCCCCCTCCCTTTCGCTCTTCATTGTGAATAAATAAAACATTTGGAATAAAGCGTATATGGGCCTTAGCAAGCTCTGCCATGGGAACAAGAAGTGCACTTTCATCTTCAATAGATAAAAAGAACCCGGCCTCTACATGAAGCTTCTTAAAGAGCCCAGCATAAAAGGTCTTAAGGGGGGCGATCACCCAAGGCGCTTTTTGCACCCTTTTCTTATAGAGGGTCTTTTTTGGTTTGGGATCTAAATCTCCCCTCTGATAGCTTGAATGGTCAACATACTGTCCGTAGGTTAGCCATACATCAGGATTCATATAACTCTGTGAAAGGCAGCTGAGAACCTCGCTATGAGCAAGCCAATCGGTTCCATAAAGATGAATGATCACCTCATCATCATTGCAGTGTGAAACAAAATGGTAATACTTTTCGTAAACCTCACTCTCTTTATCACACACAAAAAGAGACATTGTCTGTTTATTTCCCTTTAATGCTTCTTCGATCTGCTGAAGTGTTCCATCTGTAGATCCCTGATCAATATATACAACACGAAAGTTCGAATAGTTTTGGGATAAAATAGAGTCGATATTTTGATCGATTGTGGAAATATTATTGCTTGTTAGGACTATGAATGTAAAAGATTTATCCCCTTCTTCCTTAAAATCAATATAGGAAAAATCCTCTGCAGGAAGGATCCGCGTCTCTTTTTTAGACTTGATCAACCGATATTCTCTAATAAAGAATGTCGGCAACAATAAAATAATAAACAAAATAAAAAGTCGCTGAGATAATGACTTTTCATTTTTATTTCTTTTCATTTTGTTATACTCCCCTATTACTTTGAATAACTAGGGGAAAGGGGTGATGTCAACAGAATTGAGCTAAAATCTGCCGCCAACGAGGCGATCGAGGGACTTCTTTTTCTATATAATCAAGAAGCGTTGAAATTGGCTCTATTGCAAACTTTTGAATTTCAGAATCTTTTAAACGAATGGCAATCGGAAATACATTTTGTTGGTTAGGAAAAATTTGTGAAAGCTTTTCCAATGTTTTTTTCAAAATCCTCCGATCTTTGATAAGGGTTGCAAAACGGAATACCAAATCGACAATAGGGATCAGCGTCAAAAGTTTGACGTAAGGGAAAAAAAGTGGTGATACAAATAACATCGAAGTGGTTTGAAGAATTAAAGAACTCAAAATAAGTGCGATAAAGAAAATTGCATGACTAGGCTTACGAAATAAAGGGCCTATCAAACGGCGCCACTTTGAAGATGCGTGGGCATAAGCAAGGATCTCTTCAAAGCGGGGCTCATCAAATGCCACACGAAGAGCATGCAGGGTTTCATGTTTTAAAACCTCATCTCTAGAATAGAAAAGAAACCTTCCTTTTCTAAACCCCTTCCGGAGTTGTATCATCGGGATTTTGTTTCCAAAAACCCAAAGTGCAGCTCCTTGCCAGGGTAAAAGTCCCTTATTTGAGTAAGAAAGGGAGACCCACGTAGGGTTTGCCCCATAAAGCTCCTGACAGTTAGGATCCCATTTTTCTAACGATTGGTGCCTTTGAGTGATGTCAAGCCGATTGACAAAACTCTCTTCTGTCTCATCAGGACCAGGAATCAACCCTTGCTCCCCTAAAGCTTTCCATTGATCAGGAGTCATTCTTTCTTCTTCGAATCGTCCGATATTGAATGAATAAACAGGCAAAAAGGGCAATATTGGCTGTCAAAATAACTCCATTAAAGAGAAGGATTTGGTTATTCTTCCTAGAGATTGAAACTAGCCGCCTCCTCACATTTCTTTCAAACTTTGTCTCATCCTTAAACCATGTTGAAGCATAGTAGTGGTGAGCAAATAAGGCAAAATCATCCTCAATACGGTTAAAAAATGCTGCCGGGAAAGCGATGTCCTTGTTCTCTCCTTTGCCTCCTAGTTCTCTCACAGCATCGTCAAAAGGGGCAAAGGTTCTCTGAGCCACTCGGTAAATAATCGATTCTTTATCATCGCCAGGATAGGCAAGAGTTATCTCCTCCCACCTCTCTTTGATATTTTCAATTGCCTTTAAAAGAACTGGGTGGTGAGCTTTGGCTCCAATAATGTTATTGCATACAGTCACAGAACTACTTAGGATCGGCTTATGAGGAGGTTCAAGACCACAATAAAGGTCAAAACCGTAGTGGAAGGGAGAAAAAGTTTTAAAACACTTCACATCATGATCAATATAAAGGCCCCCCTCTTTATATAAGAGCTCATATCTAAGGATATCAGATTTTTCTGCATAGTTATCAGACTCTTCGAAATGGGACTTTAAAGTTGAAAACTCAAAGCTTGAAACAAGGCACAGTTCCATTTTCTTATGGGGAAGAGGGCGTCGACGATCAGTCCAAAACTTAAACGTCCAATCTGGGTGGAATTCAACCCACGAGTTGATATTCTCAATCGATTCTTTCGGGAAAGGATTGGGCCCAAGCCAAATAACATGAACCACTTTAGGAATCTTCACCTCATCTTGCTTCAAAAATTGAAGCCCTTTATTTTCTTCGTAAAGGGTTTTATACCGTCGAATATTCTGAAAATCTTCATGAGTTTCAATAAACTTCCATACGCTCTTATTTGACCCCATTAAGGTATTGAAATCATCGCTCTGCTTAACATGGTGACTTTTTTCACAAGCGAAGGTGAAGACAAGTAAAGGAAGTAAAAGTTTGAATAATTTCATGGTTGAGTCCTTAGCTCTCGATTAATAAGGTAGTATAGAAAAAAACACCCAATGAGTGCAAATAAACAAAAAACCTCGACACGAACTGTCTTTGCATCTCGGTGGCGAAGATCGCGGAGTTTCTTAGAGAAATCTCTCTCATCATCGGTTTCATGATTACTGTGCCAAGTTGTTCCATAAAGGTGCTCAGAATAAAAACCAGGGAGTCCACTTTTTGGGTAAAAGTAGCAGGCAGGAAAAACAATATCGGTGTTCTCAGGAGAGTTCAGGTTATCTTTAAATGCATGAGTCATTGCAATGTAAGAGCGATGAGCAACCCGACGTGCACGAACCACCGGATCATTTGTAGAAAACTTCATCGTCATATCATCCCACCGATCTAAAACGGTTTGAATCGCCCCCTTCAAAACAGGATGGTTAGCCCGAGCTCCAATAACACCAATCCCTGCAGTAATGGCTAGATCTTCAATCCCCTCATGAGGCATTTCAAGACACGCATAAAAATCATACCCTGTATTGAGATTATGGAAAGGACGGAGACATTTAGCATCATGATCGATATAGATTCCACCATATTGATATAGAATTTCATAACGCCAAAGATCTGATTTCTCACCCCAATTTTTTGACTCCTCAAACTTCTCTTGTAAAAATTGAAAGTCAAAATCGCTGACATATTTTGTCACCATCCCTCTACAAGGAGCTGGCTGTTTTCGATCGGTCCAAAAAATAAAGGTCCAGTCTGGATGGTGGGCCATCCAAGTGCGGATATTTTCAACAGACTTTCTAGGAAAAGGTCTTGGCCCTATCCAAATCAAATGAATCGTCTTTGGAATTTTAAATATAGGACTTGAGTTAAACTGGTGATGTTGATTTTTCTTATAAATTGATTTGTAAAAATCAATATCCTTGTAGTCCCTTTCTGTCTGAATATAGCTCCAATCTCCAGTGTTTTTCCCCTCAAGCTCCTCAAAAGGGTGTTGAAACGTTAAAGCCTTCACAGTCTCTGTTTTCCCTCTACTCGACATGTTATTTGAAAACACATAGAAAAACACCAGAGGGCAAATGAACAATAAGAGAATCAGTTCTTTTTTCAATCCTTACCTCTTTGTCAACTCAGGTTTAAACTCAATGGCAATATCGCTATTTTCGATTTGATCTAAAGGGGTAAGATCCATTTTTAGCCCCTGATCAAAGAAAATCAAAAGATCTTTTGTTGAGGCGTTTGCAATCTTTTCACTTACCCATTCATTTTCCATCACACCACTTAGAGAGAGATTTACAACTTTTGACTGATCGTAGTATAACCCAACTTGGGATAAATCTGCATGTTCATTCCATAGTATTTGTAA
>JAGROK010000077.1 GCA_020440285.1 Chlamydiia bacterium
TCCCCATTTTTTAGGGGAAGGGAATGTTTTTCGATCCCGCCACAGTCAAGGTGGTAGGTGAGGCTATTTGCTTGGTAAATTTGGATGGGGGGATTAAGGGGATTTCCCTGGCAACGGAAAAACTCTTTAGTTATCCGGAGATGGGAACCCACTTTTTTATTTTCCCAGGGGTAGGGTTTTCTTTTTTTTGGGGGGTGAGAGGTTTTTGGAAAGAGAATTTCATCAGATTGACGTTGAACGGCTCGGATAGTCAGATTCCGCTCTCGCACCTTTTTTTCTTCTGATTTTTCAAGGCCAGAACATCCAGCTAAAACACTTAGGATAAAGAGAAAGAAGGGGCTGCATTTATTCATCATATTACATTATGGAGAGTTTGCAAAAAAAATTCGAGGGGATTATGGGTAGAGGAAAGAAGGTTGGGATGAAGAAGGTACTGATTATTGAGAGGCAACTCTCTTCAAGAGAGCTGCTGCTGCAGCTACTCAAGGAGCAAAAGCTCCAGCTTTTTACCGTCGAAGATGGGATGAGCGCCTTAGAACTTCTTAAAAAACGATCTTTTGACCTTATCTTAAGTGATTTAAAGGGAATTCATACTTTAGATCGCTCCAATCGCCGCCCTTTAAATACCCCCATTATCCATTTAAAAGGGGAGGAAGATCCTCAAGCAATGAATGTTGACCATGTGCTAAGCAAACCGCTTCATCCGAAGAGTGTGGTAGACCTTCTTGCGCACCTACTGAAGAAGAAAGGGACAAAAACAGTCGTTGCTGAAAGTGGAGCGATGAAAGAGGTTCTTGCTCAAGTTGAAAAGATTGCGAAGAGTCACTCCAACGTTTTTATTTGCGGTGAGTCAGGAACTGGGAAAGAGGTGATTGCGGGGCTGATTCATGAAAAATCCCTTCGGAAAGAGCACCCCTTTGTTCGGGTAAATTGTGCAGCGCTTCCCGATACATTAATAGAGTCAGAGTTTTTTGGTCATGAGAAGGGAGCCTTTACGGGGGCACTCCAAAGAAGGTTAGGCCGCTTTGAACGGGCAGATAAGGGAACCCTTCTTCTCGATGAGATCTCTGAAATTCCCCCTTCTCTTCAAGCGAAGCTTCTCCGCGTCGTTCAGGAGCAAGAGTTTGAAAGAATTGGGGGGATCGATCCCATTCACATCGATGTGCGTCTCATTTCTACTTCGAATAAAGAGATGAAGATCGCGATTAAGGACAAAGAGTTTCGATCCGATCTTTACTACCGGTTGAATGTGATCCCCATTTTCCTTCCTCCCCTAAGAGAAAGAAAGGAAGATATCATCCCTTTAGCGCACCTATTTATTCAGGAAGTGTGCGCTCGTAATCACCTTTTCCTTAAGTCTCTTTCTCAAGAAGCTGAGGAAAAGCTTTTAAACTACTCTTGGCCAGGAAATATTCGAGAGCTTCGAAATGTGATCGAGCATGGAGTTGTCATGGACTACTCCGATAGAATTGAAGAAGACCATCTTCATATTGAAGTAGAGGGGAGGTGCCAGGAAACTCCCATGACTCTAAAAGAGATCGAAAAAAAACACATCTCATCCACTCTAGCCTTTTATAAGGGAAGCCGGACGCAAGCAGCAAAGGCATTGGGGATCAGCGTTCGCACTCTTCGCAACAAACTAAGAGACAGTCTCTAAGCAATAGTCAATCCTGACCATAATAACATGGTCGTTATTTTGGTCTTGACCAAAATAACGACCATGTTATTATGGTCAGTATGAAAAGGCTATATGAACAGCTCATTCGCTCCCATCTAAAAGAATTCAGACAAATGGTCTTTTTGAGTGGACCACGTCAGGTAGGAAAAACAACTGCTGGAAAGCGGCTTAAAGCGCTCACAAAACACTACTATTATTTAAATTGGGATAATCAAGATGATCGGGAGAAAATGATTAAAGGGCCGAAGGTCATTGCAGAAGAAGTAGGCCTTCATCAAGTTCGAAAAGAACAGACTTTAATTGTATTTGATGAGATCCATAAGTATCGAAAATGGAAACAATTTTTGAAGGGTTTTTTTGACGTTTATGGAGATCAGTGTCAAATTATTGTGACAGGAAGTGCTAAGCTTAATGTTTATAAAGCAGGGGGAGATAGTTTAATGGGACGGTATTTTCTTTATCGAATCCACCCTCTAACAGTTGGGGAAATTTTAAGTCCTCTCGTGGGGCAAAAGGAAATAAAAGCTCCTAAAAAAATCTCAGACAAAGCTTTTCAAAGCCTTTATAAGTTTGGGGGATTTCCTGAACCATATTTGAGGAAAAATCCCCGTTTTTCAGTTAATTGGCAAAGGTTAAGAAAGAGTCAACTGATTCGAGAAGATATTCGCGAGCTTAGTCAGGTTCAAGAGATTTCTCAACTTGAAATGCTTGCAACAGTTTTACAAGAACAAACATGTCAACTCCTTAACTTTAATTCGCTTGCAACCATGGTAAATGTCTCTGCGCCTACGATTAAGCGGTGGCTGGCTTGTTTGGAGTCCTTTTATTTTTGTTTTAAAATCCATCCATGGTCTAAAAATGTGAAGAGAACCCTCCGAAAGGAACCAAAATATTACTTGTGGGATTGGTCTCTTGTTAAAGATGAGGGGAAGAGAAAAGAAAATTTTATTGCATCACATTTATTGAAGGCTGTTCATTTGTGGACAGATTGTGGGTTTGGAGAATATCGGCTTCATTTTTTGAGGGATAAAGAAAAAAGAGAAGTCGATTTTATCGTAACAAAAAATAATGAGCCATTTTTTATTGTTGAGGTTAAGTCAGGAAACCATACAGGAATCAGTAAAGCACTTTACCATTTTCAGAAGCAGATTGGGGTTAAGCATGCCTTTCAAGTGGTTTTTGGAGAGGACTACGTCGATCAAAATTGTTTTAAGTATAGAAAGCCAGTTATTGTTCCTGCTCAAACATTTTTATCGCAACTTGTGTAGCACCTCAAAATATCTCGAAAAGAAGAGTAATGCTTGAGGGAGCCTTCAGGAATCTCTTTCATTTGAGGGTGATCGAGTGGGGCGATGAGAACGGGGGTGATTTTTGCCCCTTCAAGGGCTCGAATTCCCCGTAGGGTATCTTCAAATCCAAGCATTGTATCTGAATGTCCCAGGACTTCGATTGCCTTGAGGTAGGCATCGGGAGAGGGCTTTGCCTTTTCGTAGTCTTCACGGGTAATCCAATGGGGAACTCTATTTAAGAGGGGAAGGTTTTTTCGAATCATCTCTGTTTGTGTGCGAGTGGAGTTTGTAACAACGGCGTGGGGAATGTTTGCCTTTTGCACCATGTTGAGGATTTCCTCTGCTCCTTCCATCAGCTTGAGGTTTCCTCTTTCAAGAAGGGCCATATAGGCCTCTTTTTTGTGATCGTATAAAGTCTCCCAGCTTAAGGATTCAACGAGTTTGGGGGCAAGGGAGGTGATGGCAAGTCTTAGCCCTTCTGAACTTTTATGAGCAATGGAGGCAAAAGTTGTGAAGTCCCAAGGGAGAAAGACGCCATGCCTTTTCATCATCTCGACGTAGGCTTGGAAGTGGAGCTCTTCGGTATCCACTAAGAGGCCATCAAAGTCAAAAAAGATGGGGGAGTGTTTTAATATCCAATGCATATAAATCGTTTGTATATTTGCCGATGACTGGACTCGAACCAGCACTGTATTGCTACAAGCAGATTTTGAATCTACCGTGTCTACCAATTCCACCACATCGGCGAAAAAGGTGTAGTATAGAGAAACCGTTAATTAAATGTTAGTCCGTTGTTAGGATATTGGTTAAGAAAAGCGTCTTGAGGGGCTGGAACGTTTCTAAAGGTGATTGCGCAATTGTGTTGCGCAAGGAGCGTTTGCCAGGTCTCTGTAAGGACAGGGGCAAACTCTTCTTTTTTATCGGTGTGTCTAAAGGTGATCTCTGTGATGATATGGTTTTGCACAAGATCGGGAAGAGCACTTAAAAAGTATTCAGCAGACTCTCTTTCCAGCTCGAAACGGACGCGGGCGACATGTTGGGTTGTTTGAAGAGCGTGTTTAATCAAGGGGCGACTTTTTTCGTCGATAGGACCGCTGAAGGTGACTTCATTGAAACGGGGAAGGAAAGGGAGAAAGGCCCTTAAAAAGTCATGGGAGAGGGAGGGGCGCCCTTCGCGCATTTGATCATGGGGGATTCCCACTTGAACAACTTCCCGGTCACCGATCCATTGCAAGATGCTTTGTGCTAAAGCATCGTGGCACTGCTGATTAAAATCTTCCCCTTCAAGGGCGTTTGAGTATTGGGTATAAGAGAGGAGATGGGGGTTTTTTCGCTCTGCTGCTCTGTAGTTTTCCATGACCCTGCAAAAAACATTGATCGTTTTAGGGTTACAAGTAGCCCTTTGGGCACTTGTCAAATACCAGGGGGGGATCGGAGCGTTGTAGGTGAGGCTGTGGTCAAACTTTGTCCAGACGACGGTGTCAAGGGAGTTAATATAAATTCGTGCCACATAATTGGTGGCTCTAGAGGTGACAGCCCAGAGGCTTCCCCATAGGGAAGCGGCGTCTTGGTCTTGACTGCTGATTCCCGTTTCTTGCCTTGGCTCTTGGGATTGTGTAACTGGTGGTGGTGGTACGGCTGCCATGGGGAATATTATACCCTATTTGGGATTAATAAACAACCTTGAAAAGGATGAGCCCTTGGGGAGGGGCTGTAGGTCCAGCAAGGGTACGATCCTTGGAGCTGAGGAGGATAGAGAGGTCTTGAAGGGCCCTTTTTTGGGTGGCAATCTCGAGGAGTGTTCCGACGATATTTCGAACCATTTTATAGAGAAAGCCATTTCCTTCGAATTCTAGACGGAATCCCCCTTTCTCTGGGACTAGATCAAGGCGATAGAGGGTTTTAACGGGCTCTTTTGAGCCACAGCCAGCTCCTCGGAAGGTCGAGAAGTCGTGGGTCCCTATTAGAAGGGGGAGAGCCTCTTTGAGAAGATCAAGGTCAAGGGGTTGGATAGGGGTGCAATACCGGTAGTGGAAGGGGTTTTGAGCCCAGCTGCAGCGGTAGTGGTAAATCTTTTTTTTAACCGAGTAGCGGGCATGAAAATCTTCACCTACAGGGGAGATCGAGTGGATCCGAATATCAGGAGGAAGAAGAGCATTAATAGGCGAGACTTCAACGGGGGTATCACTTGAAAAATGGGCCACTTGCTCAAGAGCATGGACTCCAGCATCGGTTCGACCAGAACCTGTAATAGGGTGGCAGAGAGCTTTTTGAATCACCTCTTGTATTGTGATCCGGTTGGGTTGGATTTGCCATCCCCCATAAGCCGTTCCATCATAGCTAAGAGTCATTTTGTATTTCATAACAAGCCGCGAACTCGAGGTCGAGGGGGGTTGTGATTTTGATGTTTTTCCTTTCCCCGATGACCAGTTTTACAGGATGGTTGATATGCTCTGCTAGGGAGACATCATCGGTAAAGATTTTTCCTTGGGCTTTTTGATACCCTTTTTCATAAATGTCCCGTCTGAGAAGTTGTGGGGTGTAGACTTCAAAAAGGGTGCTTCTATCAGGGGTTTTTTCAACGAGATGGTTTGTCCCCAATTGTTTGATCGTATTTTTAACAGGAGCGCCAAGGGTGGCAGCGCCCACTGAGATCCCTTCATCGATGAGTTTTAAGATGTCTTTTCGGCTAACAAATGGGCGAGCAGAGTCGTGAATCAGGAGGATTTCTCCCTTTGTTTTTTGAAATCCATTTTGGACAGAATCTTGCCTCTCTTTTCCTGGAAGGGCAAAGAGGGTGTTTTGGGGGAAATGGTGATGAAAACTTTTTGGGCAAACAACTACGATTTCATCGATAAGATCGATTGAAGAAAAGAGATCAAAGGAGTGAAGGGCCATCGGCTTTCCGTGGAGGGGAAGGAATGCCTTTGGGGTATGGCTTTCCATCCGGCGCCCTTTTCCACCAGCGAGGAGGATTAAAGAAATTGTTTCCATGGAAAAAGATTATAAAGGAAGGGGAATTTTTCCGCACCCCCCAGAGAGTGCGGAAAAATCATAAGATTTTTACGAAAGATGCTTGTTGACTTTCTTCGTCATGTCGAACATGTTAATCGCTCTTTTTCCTCCGAAAACTTTTGATAGTTTTTCATCAGGAATGATGTTTCGCTTGTTCTCTGGGTCTTGTCTTTTGTGCTTTTTGATGTATGCCCAAAGCTTTTTTGTTACTTCAGTTCGTGGCATAGGTCCTTTTCCAACAACTTCAGCAAGTTCGTCACTGATCTTCATTGGCTTCATAAACTTTGAGTTAACTTGTTTTTTGGCCATTTGGTTTCTCCTTAAAATTAGGTAATGTCATCATTTTACCACCCGTTACAGGTGTCTTTTACACCAAGTTGTAGCCTCCATGAGGATTTATAGTCAAAATAAAAAACTCATAGGAGGTAAAATCTTGCTATTTTCCTTTGTTGATGGCAATTTAGGTGAAATGAGTATAAGACAACTTGAAACACAGATTGAGAGGCAAAAAGAGCGTCTTCGTTTTCTTTTAGTCACTTTAAAACGCTCTCGAAGTATCGATGAAAAATTAGACATTCTTAATGCCCTTCCTGAAGTGGATGGGTACTTTTCTTTTCCTTCTCCCTTGAAAACTCTTTTGTCAGAAAGAGCCTTGGAAGAAGAGTATGTCGTTAAGGCAGTCTTTGCCATTGGACAAGGGGGGCGCCTTTTTGAATCAGTGGAGATTGAAAATGAGCTGTTGGAAAGCCTGCTAGAAGACCTTTTAGCTCTCGAAACCTATTATAGCGACATTGGGGGCATTATTGGGTACCACCACTTGGTCCTCACCCTTTTGCAAGAGACAAAGTCAAGAGACCTAGTGGAGCTCCATCCACCAGAAGGGATTGATATTCGAGAGGAGACCCTTGAAGTGAGAGAGGCGATCCTTAAGGGGCTTCTTGAGCAAGGAACAATGGTTGAACTCTACCCCGTTGGAGGAGCGGCAGATCGTCTGCAACTCAAAGATGAGAAAAGTCAGGAAAAGCTTCCGGCGGCCCGCTTAGTTTTTTTGGGAAAGCCCCTTTTAGAAGGGGTGATTAACGATTTGCAAGCTCGAGAATATCTCCACTATAAGCTCTTTGGAAAAGAGGTGATTACCCCTATTGGAATGATGACCTCTCATGCCCATCGCAATCATGAACATATCGAAGAAATTTGCGAGCAAAATGGATGGTTTGGTCGTCCAAAAGAATCGTTTCGGTTTTTTCCACAACCCTCTGTTCCCACCTTTACAAGAGAAGGGAATTGGTGTTTACAAAAGCCTTTAAAACTTTTGTTAAAGCCAGGAGGGCATGGAATGCTTTGGAAACTTCTTAAACAGTCAGGAACATTTGAGTGGTTAAAAGAAAAGGGAAGTAAAAAAGCTTTAGTAAGACAGATCAATAATCCAATGGCAGCAATCGACTATGGCCTCCTTGCCTTTTTAGGGTTTGGCCACCTTAACGAAAAGTGTTTTGGATTTGCCTCTTGTTCTCGCCTTGTCAATGCCCATGAGGGGATGAATGTTGTGAAAGAAAAAGGGGAAGACCATCTCTTAACAAACATCGAATATTGTGACTTTGAAAAGTGTGGGATCGAAGATAAACCATATGAAGAAGGGGGGAAATATTCTCGCTTCCCCTCCAATACAAATATCCTCTTTGCCGATCTTGAGGCGGTAGAAAAGGGATCAGAGATGTTGCCCAACCCTGGCCTTTTGGTGAACTTTCGAAAGGAGACGCATCTCCATAGCTCCACTCAAAAAGAGGAGATTGCCCGTCTAGAAACAACGATGCAAAACATTGCAGATGCTTTTTCAGTTCCAAAAGAAAAAGAACTTCCCACCTATCTCACCTTCAATAAGCGGAGAAAAACCATTTCGACAACGAAGCGAAAATCTAGTGCAAAAGGGGGGATGCTTGAAACCCCTGAAGGGTGTTACTACGACTACATGCTTAACGCAAAAGAGCTCCTTGAAACCCACTGCCAGATGGACCTTCCCCCTTTTCCAGATGAAGAGGCCTTTGCTCAAAAAGGGCCCTCTTTTTTGTTTAGCTACCATCCTGCCCTTGGCCCCCTCTTTTCTCTCATTGGGCAAAAAATTCAAGGGGGAAAGTTAGAAGATGGGGCAGAGCTTCAACTTGAGATTGCTGATCTCTACCTCAAAAACTTGCACCTAAACGGAAGCCTTCTTATTCATGCGACCAATGTAATGGGACATCAAGAAGAGGGGATCTTGCGCTACTCAGACAAAACGGGGCAATGTTTTTTGAAAAACGTTCGGGTTGAAAACGGGGGGATTGATTGGGAAGAAGATCACCTTTTTTGGAAACATGAGGTTAAAAGGCGCTCGAGTCTCACCATTACCCTCCGTGGACACTCGCAGTTTATTGCTGAGGATATCACCCTTCGAGGGGATTATTCCCTAGAGGTTCCCGATCAAATGAGGATGATTGCAAAAGAGGAAGGGGAAAAAGTGGTCTTTATAACAGAGCCCCTTGAGAAAAGGGGCCCTTTTTGGTCTTATAAGATCGGAAGCGATCGATCGATTCAGATTACTCCAGCTCAGCTCTGATCCTATCTACTTTTTGTTGGTTAAATTCAGGTCGAGCTGCAATGATATCTGCAGCGCGGTTAAGATGGTAGTTAGTAGTGATTCTGCCATCTCTTACTAAACATGCTTCTAATCGAGCTTCATGATTTGCAACTGTATTGTTGACACTCACGCGCCACATTCGGAATAGGGTAAATGCAGAGATTCCAGTTACATTTCCAATAATGAATGTTTTCTTTTGTGACCACGAAGAGGCCCTTTCTTTAATTCCATCAAAGAGAGGAGAGGTGATCGCTCCCACTTTTTGCACGGGAGTGCTCGTTGCAATATGATTCACTCCAAGAAAGATGAGTTGAGATCCCGTTTGGTACATTTGGGAAAGCTCATTTCCAAATTGGGAAAGCTTAGTCGTGACTGTTGAAAGCATTGACATAATGATTCCTTTGTAAAAAATTTACTTTAAATAGAAGAGGGGTCAACTCTTCTTTTGTTTTTAATTGTAGGAGAATTATAAAGGAAAATTCTTTTGTGTAAAGGCTCTTTTAGTTAGGGCGTGACATTAATTACACTTCGCTGCTTTAGCTTGTTTTAATTGATGACACGCCCTAGTATGGGGGATGGTTTTTTTGGGAGAGATACGTAAAGATGAATGATGAACTGCGAAGTCAAATAAAAGATATAGATACCCGCCTCCTTCACATGTGGAGGTATCTTTGACTTAGAAGAGAAGGAAAAACAGGTTTCAGACCTTGAGAAAAAGATGGAAGAGGGGGACTTTTGGTCAGATAATGATGCAGCTCAAGAGGTTATTGCAACATGCAATCAGCTAAAGGAGTGGACAGTTCCCTATAAAGAGATAAAGAAACGGTTTGAAGCAGCCAAAGAATTTTTGGAAGAAATGGAGGAAGGGGACGATCCAGAGCTTTATAAAGATCTTTTGCAGGAGCTCAATCGTGTTGAAAAAGAGCTTGAAAATCTAGAAATAAAAAAAATGCTTTCTGGAGAGCTCGACAACAAAAATTGTTATTTAACAGTGAATGCTGGAGCTGGGGGAACAGAGTCATGTGATTGGGCCCAGATGCTCCTTCGGATGTATCAAAAGTGGGCAGCAAAAAGGGGATGGAAAGTTGAGCTTATCGAAAAGCTTGATGGAGAGGTTGCAGGGATTAAGAATGCGACCCTCCACATTATGGGGGCATTTGCTTATGGCTATTGCAAAGGAGAAAAGGGAGTTCACCGATTAGTTCGGATTTCCCCTTTTGATAGTAATGCTAGGCGCCATACCAGTTTTGTCTCTGTTGATATTACCCCTGAAATCACCGATGACATTCAGGTTGCGATTAAGCCTGATGAGATTCGGATCGATACCTTTCGCTCGTCAGGGGCAGGGGGACAACATGTCAATACGACTGACTCAGCTGTTCGAATCACCCACCTTCCCACAGGGATTGTTGTTGCGTGTCAAGGGGAGCGAAGTCAACTCCAAAACAAGGAAACCTGCCTTAAAATGCTCCGCTCAAAGCTCTATGAAAAAGAGGTAATGGAGAGGGAAGAGGCCCTTTCCAAGATGGGTGGAGAGAAGAAGGAGATTGCGTGGGGATCGCAGATTCGTAACTACGTTTTCCAACCCTACACCCTTGTCAAAGATACTCGAACCAAGTATGAAGAGGGAAATATACAAGAGGTCATGGATGGAGCTCTTGATGGTTTTGTTAATGCCTATCTAAAGGAGTTTGGGTAGTGAATATTCCCGATCAGAGTGAGTATGATATTCGATATTCCAAGATGGATGATCTCCCTTTCTTAGAGAAGTGGCTTGGGATGGAAAGGGCATGGTATCCGATTTCGTCCGATAAAGATGTCGAAAATATGAGCAAAAATTGGATAGGGTTTCACCGTTTTGGAGCGAGTTTAACCGCTACTTATAAGGGGGAAGTTGCAGGGATTGCGACCCTTTTTTTAATGCCTTACCGAAAAGTGATTCACCATTGCCTTCTCTATTTCATTGTGAACCCAGATATGAGGGGGCAGGGGGTGGGAACTTCGATCATTAAAAATATCAACCACTTAGGGAAAAGTTATTTCCGGTTTGAGTGGATCAATGCAGAGGTGTGGGAGGGGTGCCCTGCAATCCCCATCCTTGAAAAAGGGGGGTATAAAGAGGTGATTCGGCAAGAGAAATATGTGAAGGAAAAGGATGGGACCTATCGGGCGCGCCACGTTTTTCAAGCCAATTTATCAGGAGAAGCAAATGGGAAGTAAGCCAGATGTTACCTTTCGCCCGACCGATAAAAAAGACCTTCCCCTTTTTATAGAGTGGCTCCTTCAGCCAGGTGTTTTAGTCGGGTTTCCGATGATGAATCGGAAAGAGGTAGAGGATGCTGTTCGTTTGTGGAACCACTATATCGATAAAGGGCTCTCACTCACCGTATGCTATAAGAAAAAACCCGTTGGTGCGGCTAACCTCTATATGCACGAAGTGGATCGACTCGCCCATCAATCCCTATTTGTGATTATCCTTGATGAAAAGTATCGAGGGAAAGGGATTGGAACCCTCCTTCTTAAGGAGATTATCAAGTTAGGGCAAAAGAGGGGGGTTGAAATCATTCACCTAGAGGTTTACGATAAGAACCCCGCGGTTCGTCTCTACAAGAGATTGGGCTTTAAAGAGTACGGGCGTCATGCCCGCTATCTAAAAGATGTTGAAGGAAATTACTACGATAAAATCTTAATGCAAATGGGTATATAAACAAGCGATGGCTGGACATAGTAAATGGGCGAACATCAAGCATAAAAAAGGGCGGGCCGATGCGCGGAAAGGGAAGATCTTTTCCCGCTCTGCAAAAGAAATTATCAGCGCTGTCAAGCAAGGGGGACCCGATCCAAAGGGGAATACAAAGCTTCGACTCGCTCTTCAAAAAGCAAAAGCTAATAACGTTCCCACTGAAGTGATCGATCGAAATATTAAAAAAGCCTCGAGTGCAGATCAAGCCGATTTTACCGAACTCACCTACGAGCTCTATGGTCATGGAGGAGTGGGGATCATTGTCGATGCAATGACAGATAATAAGAATCGAACCGCCTCCGATATGCGGATTGCCACCAATAAAAAAGGGGGAAGTATTGCCTCTCCCGGGTCAGTTGCATTTAACTTTGATCGAAAAGGGGTGATTCAAATTGAGAAAGATCAAGGGGATGAAGAGACACTATTTATGCAGGCGACAGAATGTGGCGCTGATGACTTTGATGTGACCGATGAAGCCTTCATTGTGGTGACCCCACCCGAGATGCTCTTTGAAGTGAAAGAAAAGCTCGAAGAGGGAGGGGTAACGATCAAGGAAACGAGCCTTGAAATGATCCCCAAAACCACCATTTCTTGCGACGATGAAACCCGCGCCTTAAATGAGGCTCTTATCGAGTTTCTCGAAGGGCTCGACGATGTGGATGTCGTCTTCCATAATATGGAATAAAGTTAGCCTATGCAGGGGGTATTAAAGGGAAGATAAAGGATTCTTTCCATTCTCTTCTGGTGGTTTACAGGAATAAAGTTGTAGTGACTTTCTCCATTCGGATGACACTCCACAACGAGTTTATGATTTGATAGAGGTTTTGGAATGTGTTTGTGAGAGCCATTTCTCTCTCTCCAAAGGGCAATAACTTTTGTTGAGATTAGGTAGAGTCCCCACTTAACGATTTTCTTTCTCCAGTACTCAAGGGTTTGGCCAAAGGTTTTATATCCGAGTGAATAGGTGTCGTAGTCATCAATTTTGCGGTACTCTTCAAGGACTTGGTAATCGGTTCCCTCTTCGAGATTTTCAAAACGTCTTAAGTGAATGTCTGATTCAGTGATTTGAGGATGGTTGCTTAAAGGCTCGATAACTCTCAGCGTGACTTGAACAGGAAGCTCTTCCTCCCTTTCTTGGATTCCTTTTCCGAGAAGCGTTCCTTCTGTTGCAAGGGTAACGATATCATTGAATTCAGTGATATGATCAATGGATATGGTTACATTAAGCTCATTGAGTAGATTCTGGTTATGTAAGATGTTTGAGGTAAAGACTTCATCATCCTCTTTATTTATTTTGAGAGTGCTGTGAGTGTAGACTTGAACGTTTGTAATAGGGATGCGGCGACTTCTAAAAGTATGTGCAAAAAAATCTTGTTGGGCATCAAACCCACCTAAACTATTTCCAATAGAGGCAACAGGGGGAGGGATTGTGCCATTTAAGAGGTTATGGAGGCGGTTAAAGTCATCAGCATCGTAAGGGGCAGTAGTTAGAACTGTTGCAAGGTAGCGTTGGGCAGCGATCAGTTTCTCTATCCCTTCTGCTTTCTCAAATTCTTCATAGATTGCATTTAATTCTTCTAAGATTTGATCTTTTCTTTCAGGGTGCATATGACTCATTGCAACTTGCTGGACAAGGTCTCTGATCAGTTCGGAATGCATCTTTACCATTGGGTCATTAAGGAGGTCGAAAGAAGGGTTTTCACTTTCTTTAACCACTTTGAATGTATTGATGGTTTGTCCTAAGTGAGCCATCCATATAGGGAGGGAAAACTCTTTGAAAAAGGCTTGATCCTCTTCATAGGTTGTTGAGCTGTAATGATACCCTGGATCGGCTGCAAGATCTCGCGTAATGGTATGCCCTCCTCGTTGCGTATACCTGTCAACAGAGGTGTCGCGGGGAACTCGAATCACAGGAAAAGAAGGGTTATCATCTGCAGGTCTTAGGGTCACCCACAATTTCCCATGGCCAGAATCTACCCCTTGATCGACCCTATAATAAACCGTTTTTCCCTGAGCATCTTTATAGGGAGAAGGGATTAAAGCACCGACTCGCCAGTTTCCGTCGTTATCACTTCGCATAAGGTGTTTTTTGACAACGACCTTGGTGAGTATTTCGAAGAAGAAATGATCGAGTTTTTCCCTAGTCACCTCTTGCCCTGGAAAAGGATCTTTGATGTGGTTAAAGACTTGGAGAAGCTCTTGCTGGTCAACCCATGGGCGAAAGGTCTCTCGATCGGTCACCTCTTTGTTATAAGCTCCAACGATAAGAGATTGAATCTTCCGTCCGGTATATATCCGCTCCCACGACTGGGGAGGGGTTTGAAGAACCTCGATAAGGGATCCAAAATCGAGCGCTTTGATCTGATCGTCAGAAGGACTTTCTCCCAGAAGACGCTTTATTCCCCGAATCTCTCGGTAGGTAAAAGCGCTCCAGTCTAGCTCGTCTTGATTGATTTTTTCTTGGAGAGAGAGGACATCATCATATTCAATATTGTTCATCCCAATATTGCAAAAATAAACATGTCTCGGAAGAAGATCATCTCCGTTTTCAATCATCTCTCTGAAATCAAAGCCATAGGTTTTTTGAATCTGCTCAAGTTTTTTTGGTCCCATTTCTTTTTCTAAAAAGGCAACGTAGGATCGAATGCTTTCTCGGTTTTCTTCAGCCCGTTTTTCCATTTTGCTTCTTTTGAAAATCCAGCGAAAGAGACGACTTACTTTTGAAAGTCCAGATTTGAGGGTAATCTCTCCTTCTTTTACAACGATTCGATCTTCTATCCCAAATAAAGAGGATTCTGGAGTTGGATGACTTGTAAAGTAATGGGCAGCCGCGCGGGAATATCCATCAAGATAGCTAGGGGTGTCCAGGTCTGCAGATTCTGTAAATGTGAGGGTTGGCCTTTGATCGGCATCGATTTTAGAGACAACGTCTTGCCGATCAAGAGTCAGAGTCTCTTCAGCTCCATCCTCCTTAATAACAACAACGTTTAAGGTCTTACTATCCATCGAAGGGAGGTCTACGATGCTGCATTGAGTCCCGAGCTTTTCACTTGCAATTTGCTGCAATGTTGGAAGGACCCCAAGAGCAGTCCCCCTTAACCCAACATGGGGGGAGATCAATTGGGCACCCTGGGATAACCCTTTTGGGCTCTCTGTTAAAGATAGTGACATAATAAAACCTATAAATTACAGGCTTATATTATAACACATTAACAGTTAATAAAATATAATATTAAATTGTTTAATATTATATTTTATTAAATTAATTAAGGTTTCTACTGAGCATATGATTCAAAATCCATTATGGGTTTGAAATTGAAATTTTAATTTACTATACAGAAGTAAAACAACCGGCAGGCGAGATGAATTCGGAAAAAAAGCGTCTATTAGAGAATAAAAAGAGGACAAAATACTGGAAGCGGTGGGGTCCCTATCTAGCGGAGCGGCAATGGGGAACGGTTCGTGAAGATTATAGCGAGGATAAGTCAACATGGGCCTATTTTCCCTACGAGATGGCTTTAGAAAGAGCCTATCGATGGGGAGAGGATGGGATTGCAGGGATCTCTGATACCCATGCTCGCCTTTGTTTTGCCTTAAGCTTTTGGAACGAAGAAGACCCCTTTATCAAAGAGAGAATCTTTGGCCTTTCAAACCCCGAGGGGAATCATGGGGAGGATGTCAAGGAGTACTACTACTATCTCGACAACACTCCGACTCACTCCTATATGAAATACCTCTATAAATATCCTCAAGCCGAGTACCCTTACCACGCCCTTCGAAAAGCGAATAACAACCGCTCCCAAGATGAAGGGGAATATGAACTTATCGATACTGGCATCTTTGATCACAACCGGTATTATGACATTTTTATCGAGTACGCCAAAAAAGAGCCAGAAGATATCTCGATTCGAATCACAGTTCATAATCGGGGAAACGAGGCGAAAACCCTCCACGTTCTCCCCACCCTTTGGGCGCGCAATCAATGGTTTAAGAAAGGGGTAAAAAAGCCTCTTTTAAAAGGGAGAGAGGGTACAGAGGTGATCGAGGTGAGCCATCCCGATGTAGGGGAGTTTTTCCTTCATGGAGAAAAAGGAAAAGAGCTCCTCTTTACTGAAAATGAGACGAAAGGGAAAGGGACCTATGCAAAGGATGGAATCAACGAATACCTTGTTCATAAAAAAGAAGAAAAGGTCAATCCCAATCGTGAAGGGACCAAAGGGGCTTTCCACTACATCCTCAAAGTTCCCCCTTTAGGCTCTCAAGAAATTCATCTTCGCCTAACCCGTGAAAAAGAAGTTAGAAATCTTGTTTTAGACAATCAAAAAACATTTAAGCTTCGGATGCGTGAAGCAGATGAATTTTATAAAGAGGTGATTCCTTCCACGTTGACCGATGAGCATCGGATGATTGCTCGCCAAGCTTATTCTGGGATGCTCTGGAATAAGATGTACTATAACTTGGTGATTCCTGAGTGGCTTAAAGGGGATGCAGACTTTAATCCTTCTCTTCCAGAAAGAGATCCCTCTACTGCTCGAAATGGTGAATGGCTTCACCTTTACTCAGATGATATCGTCTCTACTCCCGACAAGTGGGAGTTTAATATGTTTTTCTCTTGGGATACCGCTTTTCATGCCCTTCCCCTTGCAGTTCTTGACGCAGAATATGCCAAGGATCATATGAACCTTTTGACTCAAGAGTGGTACATGCACCCCAATGGAATGCTCCCAGCCTATGAGTGGAATTTTTACGATGTTAACCCCCCTGTTCATGCTTGGAGCACCTACCGGGTTTATCAAATCGATAAAAAGGAAAACGGGATAGAAGACCGCCTCTTTTTAGAACGAGTTTTTCAAAAGCTTCTTATGAACTTTACTTGGTGGGTCAACCGAAAAGACAATGCTGGAAAAAATATCTTTCAAGGAGGGTTTCTCGGCCTTGATAATATCAGCGTTTTTAATCGGAGCGCCGAGCTTCCTCATGGAGCAACCCTTTACCAATCTGATGCCACGAGTTGGATGGGGATGTTTTGTTTAAACATGTTTACCATTGCCTGCGAACTTGCAGAAAAAGATGCTGCTTATGAAAACATGGCGAATAAATTCTACAACCATTTTCTTCTAATCGCCGATGCAATTAATTTTTCAGAAGCGCACTCTCGCCCCCTTTGGAACGAAGAAGATGGTTTTTACTACGATGTTTTAACCACAAAAGAAGAAGAAGAGATTCCCCTTAAAGTGCGCTCACTCGTTGGACTCATGCCCCTTCTTGCAGTCACGACAATCGAGACAGAAACCCTTGAAAAGCTTACGATCTTTAAGAAAAAAATGGATTGGTTCTTAAACTATCGCCAAGATCTTTGTGAAAAGGTGGCGTGTATGAAAACCCCTGGTGTTGAAGGGCGTCGCCTTCTCTCTATTGTGGATAGAGACAAACTCACCCGCCTTCTTTCAGTAATGCTCGATGAAGAGGAGTTTTTGAGCCCCTACGGAATCCGCTCCATTTCTAAATACCACGAGAAACATCCTTTTTCTCTGACACTCGATGGTAAAGAATTTTCTGTTGATTACGAACCTGGAGAGTCAAGATCACGCCTTTTTGGAGGAAACTCGAATTGGAGGGGACCAATCTGGTTTCCCCTAAATGTTCTTCTTGTCGAATCTCTTCAAAGGTATCACTACTATTTCGGAGACGACCTTAAAGTTGAATGTCCCACAGGATCGGGGAATTATCTTAACCTTTGGGATGTCGCTGCAGAGATTGCAAAACGTCTTGTTGCGATCTTTGAAAATGATACTGAAGGGAGGCGCCCTGTCTTTGGTGATCGCCCAAAATTTCAAAATGATCCCCACTTTCATGACCACATTCTCTTCCATGGATACTTTCATGGTTGCAATGGGCAAGGGTTAGGAGCAAACCATCAAACCGGCTGGACAGGATTTATCGCAAAGTTCATCAAACAGCTTGGCGAACA
>JAGROK010000078.1 GCA_020440285.1 Chlamydiia bacterium
GAAAGAGGATCTCTGTCATATTGGTATCCAATATGTTCAGAGGTGTCTGAGAGAACGACCCCCTCAAGGATGACACTCCCCCCCTTGCTGACATAGTTAAATTCTCCAGAGGTCGCAAGCCCCTTAATAACAGAATCAGTCAGAATTCCATCGGAATCTCCCTTAAAATAGGGAACGGAGATCGTTGGGAATGAAGAAAGCGCATCATCATTATCAACATGGTACCCACATCCACTAAGGAGGAGGCTACTCAGAAGTATCAACGATAATCGCTTCTTCTTGAGGCTTATTTTTTGAATAAACATCGGGAACATCAAGAACTTTCAGCCGTTTTTCAGACTTTTTGGCTGCTTTGGTTTCGGGGTATCTCTTTAAGATCGTTGCATAATAGATCGCAGCTGCCTTCCCTTTTTTCGTTCTTTCGTAAAACTCAGCGATTTCTAAAAGATCTTTAGCCAGCTTTTCCTTCATCCCAAGAAGCATTTTCTCTGCTTCAGCAATCCGGGGCTCACTAGGAAAGTGGTAACGAAATTTACGAAGATTGATTTCAGCGAGTTCAAGCTTGTTTGAGTCAGGAAATTCTTGATTACATTCGGTAAGATAAACATTTCCAATCCCTACAAAAGCCTCAGCTGCAAGAGGGTGCTTAGGAAAGCGGCGAATAAGTGTTTGAAGCGCTTCTATACTTTTTGTGTATTCCTCCATTCGCAGCAATAAAACCCCTTTTCGATAAAGAGACTGCGCTGCTAAATCATCACGAGGAAGTGTCGTAATCACTTCATCATAAATTTCAATCGCCTCTTCATAAGCAGGAAGCCACTTTGGCATTTTGTTCCACCCAAAAAGGTGGACCCGAACTCCTTCATCAAATGCGCGAGCAATTTCAAATTTGTACCGAAGGACCTGGTCAAAAAGCTTTGGAGAAAGCTCTTCTTTCAAACAGTCAGTAAAAGCTGCATTCGCATACTCAAATTCCCCTAATTTATAGTGGGCAACTCCCAGATAATATAGGGCTTCTTTAGCAAAGGGACTTGTTGGAAAATCTGCAATGAGATCTTGGCTTTTCCAAGCAAGCTTTTGCCACTCCTCATTTTGATAATGATCGATCATTTTGGAGTAGTATTGGTGAACATTAATCTGGCTACGAATAACCGGATCAAGAGGGTTTGCATTAAGCGCCCCGAGCAAAAATAAAAAGAAGATTGAAAACTTTTTCATGTTCACTAGTATATCGATTTATCCTTCAAAAGAAAAGTCCTGAATGAAAGAAAGTGATTTTATTTGCTGTTCTACCTCTGAATTCCACCCGACACCCCACTTTGATTCTATCTCTACAGCTCCAATATTTTGGTTTTCACTTTGGAATGTAATCATGATAGAGGAAGCGCCAGGATATTTATGAAAAAGTTTTTTTAGCTTTACAATTTCTGATAGCCGGATCTGATTGGCATCCAGAGTCAGACAGAGTTTTTCAGAACTTGCAACATCCATCTTAACTGCTCCTCCTTCCTTTTTTTTGCGGCGATGATCTGATTT
This sequence comes from Chlamydiia bacterium, assembly GCA_020440285.1. Classification (GTDB taxonomy): domain Bacteria; phylum Chlamydiota; class Chlamydiia; order Chlamydiales; family Simkaniaceae; genus Neptunichlamydia. Next base: position 1,537 of record JAGROK010000078.1, read on the forward strand.
AGCCACTTGATTAATCTGCTTGTATAAAGCATCAATTGACCCTTTTTTATCTTCTGTAAGGGTCTTCAAATCTTCAAGAGCGCGACATCTTAATTTAACCACATCTTCTTCATTTTCAATCTGCAAAATAGAAAACAGGAGCTGGTTTTCAATGAGAAGAAAGCTGTTTTCCTCATACATATCAGCCCATACAGGAAGTTCAAATCGCTCTATCCCATCACTAATCACTAAAATCGCAAATTTTTTCTGCGTCTTCTGAGATACTTTAACTTTGACACTTTCAATAATGAAGGCTACTTTCACAACAGAGCCACTCTTAACCTTTTCAAGTTCTTGAAAAGAAACACACCCAAAACTATTGATCAATTCTCGATATTCATCCATCGGATGTCCTGTGAGATAAAATCCAAGAAACTCTTTTTCCTTTGCAAGGATTTCCCTCTTCTCTTGCTGCATCTCAACTTTAGGAGGTTTAAGAAAGGGATGCTTACTTTCATCTTCAATAAGGGAAAAGAAATCCATGACCCCTTTAGCCGCCTCTTTTTGTTCTCTAGAGGTTTGCTCAAACATCGGCTCCACGCTTTCAAGGAGCTCTTGTCTAGTCCACCCTGTAAAATCAAAGCTCCCAGCATCTATGAGGTTTTCAACGACTTTTTTTCCTACTTTTGTAAGATCGATTCGCTTAAAAAAATCGTAAAGGTTTTTGAATGCCCCTTTCTTTTTCCGCTCTTCCAGAATCGCTTCTACAACTCCTCTTCCCACTCCTTTAATGCCCGACATAGCAAACCGAATCCCTGCGGGGGCAGCTGTAAATTCAGTTCCTGATTCGTTGACATCGGGAGGGAGGATCTTGATTCCCATGGCTTCACATTCACGGATATGTTTAGATACCTTTGTGAGATCATCGCTATCACAGGTCATTAAAGCAGCAAGCCACTCTTTGGGATAATTTGCCTTTAGATAAGCTGTCACATAACTTAAATAGCCATAAGCAGCAGCGTGAGATTTATTAAATCCATAGGAGGCAAACTTTTCGATCTTATCAAAGATCATCATGGCTTTTTCTTCATCAACCCCTTTTGCAAGCGCTCCCACACGAAATTTCTCTCGCTGCTTTGCCATTTCTACTCGATCTTTCTTCCCCATGGCGCGCCTAAGGACGTCACCTTCTCCAAGGGAATAACTAGCAAGAAGAGAGGCGATTTGCATGACCTGCTCTTGATAAACCATAATCCCATAGGTCTCTTTGATCACCTCTTCCATTAAGGGGTGGTCCACTTCTATCTCTTCCCTTCCATGCTTACGATTAATAAAAGAGGGGATCATCTCCATCGGACCTGGGCGATAGAGAGCGCCAACAGCAATAATCTCTTCAAACTTATCAATATGAAGACTCTTTGCAAGCTCTTGCATTCCAGTTGACTCTAACTGGAACACCCCTTGCGTTTTCCCTTGGTTAAGGAGATTAAATGTCTTTTGATCTTCAAGAGGAAGGTCAACCCAATCGATATGCTCTCCCCCATGTTCTTTAATAGCGTTGATCGTTTTTTGAATCGAAGTCAGTGTTTTAAGACCTAAAAAGTCAATCTTTAACATTCCTACCGCTTCTACAGGTTTCATCGAATACTGAGTGGCTACGATTTCAGAATCTTTTGCATTGCAAATAGGAATATGGTCGGTTAAAGGATCTCCAGAAATGATCAATCCTGCAGCATGAATTCCTGTATTGCGAATCGACCCTTCCAAACGACGAGCATATTCAAGGACGAGTTTTCCCTCTTCATCACCTTCACCTTCAGCCATTTTTCGAAGCTCTGGCTCAAGTTCAAAAGCTCTATCAAGAGTCATCGTGGGATCTTCGGGGACAAGTTTTGCAATCTCATTCACTTTTGCGAGGGGAACACTGAGAACTCTCCCTACATCTTTGATTGCCATCTTGGCTTTCATTGTCCCAAATGTGATGATCTGTGCAACTTTCTCTTTCCCATATTTTTTAAGGGTGTAGTCGATCACTTCAGAGCGACGGTCCATGCAAATGTCAACGTCAATATCTGGGTAAGACATCCTTTCAGGGTTGATAAATCTCTCGAAGAAGAGGTTGAATCTAAGGGGCTCTATGTCAGTAATGCCAATCAAATACAAGATGATCGATCCTGCACCTGACCCCCTCCCTGGACCGACAGGAATCCCTTGTTTTTTTGCCCATGCAATGAAATCATAGACAATTAATAGGTAATCACACATCCCTTTAGAGATAATGATTTCAAGCTCCCCATCAAGACGTTTTTTCACCACATCCATTGGGTCTTGGTCGGGATACTTTTCCTTCACTTTTTCAAGCCGTTCATGAGTATAACGTTTAGCAATCCCCTCAATGCAAAGCTTTCGCAAAAACTTTGCAGCTTCTTCCACTCGAGTCTTCTCATCATAGTCAGTCCCTTCCAAGTAAGGGGGAACAAAGACGGGGTAGTACTTCGTTTTAAAATCGATCTCAACGTTGCAAAGGGCTGCGATTTTTTCTGTATTTTCAATGGCTTCAGGAATATCTGCAAAAAGAGTTTCCATCTCTTCAGAAGACTTGAAATATAACTCATGGGTGGGAATAACTTTTCGCTTGGGATTAAGGCTTCTTCCTCTTGGGTTTCCAAAAGAATCCTTCTCTATGATCTCAACAGGTTCTCCCGATTGAACATTCATCAAAATTTCATGAGCTCTCCAATCTTCTCGATCGATGTAGTGGGAGTCATTTGTTGCAACACATGGAATCCCTCTTTCTTTAGAAAGGGCCATAAAGTGTTCATTGACTTTCTCCTGACTTTTAACTCGATCAAGATATTGTTGATAAAGCCATGACTCTCGATTAATTCCCTCTGATTGAATATGCTCATCACTCATTTGATGTCTTTGCAACTCAAAAAAGAAGTTTTCTCCGTAGAGATCAAGGCTCCATTTTAGTTCCTCTTCAAACTCTTCATTCCGTTCTTGAACAATAAGCTGAGAAAGACGACTCCCAATGGGCCCAGAAAGGCAAATCAACCCTTTTGAGCAGTTCTCAAGAGTTTCTTTATCGACTCTTGGAGTGTAATAAAATCCCTCTAAATATCCAATCGATGCGATCTTGCAAAGGTTTTGATACCCTTCTCGATCTTTCGCAAGAAGAATAAGAGGATACCCGACAGAGTGACCTGAAATGCGCTTTTTATCGTGGCGAGAATAAGGAGCCACCATGACTTCAATACCAATGATTGGCTTTATCCCCCCTTTTTTACACGCCTTAAAAAAGTCGATGACGCCAAACATATTGCAAAAATCGGTAAGAGCTAAGGAGCTCATTCGAAACTCTTTTCCCTTCGCTGCAAGAGCATCAACTGAGGCAGTAGAGTCCAAGATTGAATATTGAGAATGCACATGGAGTGGTGTCCAAACCATCTCAAACCCTTAAGACGTTTGTGTTATAAGCTTCGGACGCGCTTTTTTCGACCATAACGGGAGAAGCAATAAAACAGCAATACCTGCACATACCGATAATAAAAAGAAAAAGCCTGGCCAACCAAAGTCTTGAGTAATACGCCCAACTGGCCAACCGGCACAGGCAGCACCAGAATAAGCAAAAAGGCCAGCAAAGCCAGTAGCAGTTCCAGCCGCTTCTTTATCCACAAGTTCAGCTGCTGCCATTCCAATAAGCATTTGCGGCCCAAAGATTAGAAATCCAAAGAAAAATATGATCGTTGAAACCATCATGAAACTTGCAGAAGGGGCAAACCACAACGCAAAAAGAGTCCCAATAATCCCTATAGTAAACAGAATATTCACAGGTCCTCTTTTTCCTTTAAACACTGTATCGGAGAGATAGCCTGCAGCTAAACTTCCAAAGATCCCTCCAACCTCGAACCAAAAAACACACGAGCCAGCTAGCATGAGGGTATATCCCTTTTCCTCCATAAGATAAAGCTGAATCCAATCGTTAATTGCTGTTCGAATAATGTAAACAAAGAAAAAAGAAATCGACAGAATCCAAATAAATTTATTCTTAACGATATGCTCAACAAGAATTTGTTTTGGACTCAAATTTTTTTCTTCCTCAGCATCTTCCTTTTTCTTTCCATCAGGATAATCATTCCGAAACTTTTCGATAGCCGGCAGTCCAACCTGCCTTGGGCTATCACGGAGGCGGTTAATCAAAAAAATACCAGCGATAATTGCCATGATTCCAGGAAGGTACATCGCATAACGCCATCCAAAAGCTTGAATGGCAAAGGCACATAAAAGAGGAATAATGGCTCCACCAATATTGTGGGAAGTATTCCAAACTCCCCACCATCTTCCCCTTTCTGTCTGCGAATACCAATAGGTTAAGAGCTTCGCACACGGAGGAGAACCCCATCCTTGGAAAAGTCCGTTGAACCCAAGGAAAAAGGCAAAGAAAATAATCGACGAAGAAAGGCCAAAGAAAATATTAAAAACACCTGTTAGGATAAGTCCTAATCCCATGAAATAACGGAGATTCGATTTATCAGAAATCACTCCACTTAAAAACTTACTGACTCCATAGGTGATCGATAAAAGACTCCCTAAAAACCCAACATCTGCTTTGTCAAACCCAAGATCGGTAATCAAAGCAGGCATCGCAAAAGTAAAGCTCTTCCTTGTAAAATAAAAGAGAGCATACCCTATGTACATGCTGTAAAAAATGCGGATGCGCCAATATTTATATTTCGCCTTGACTTCTTCCGTATTTTCGATCTCTTTTTGAGCAGGCTCGGGCCTTAAAGCATCAAGTACATGCACGATCTAACCTAATTTTCTTCGGTAAAAATAAAATAATTAACTCCAACACGACCTTTCGCATTTTGGGAGATGTTATATAAACTCCTCTTCAAAGTCAATCTTCAATTCCCCCAGTTCTTGAAACCCCGGAGTGCGACCTATTTATACACCCTCAAAGGGAAAAATAGATCGCATTTCGAGGTAAAACGGAATTTGCTAACTATTCGATAAATCTTGTAGAGTGAGGCTGAAAAGTTAGGATAGAAAATGACATTTTTTCCCGATCCCATTCGCCCTTCTGAAGGGAGGCAAGAAGATGAGATTCGAGTTAACCCAATCGAAGCTGACAAACATGGAAGAGAGAATCAAACATGGGGGGCTGAACCTGAAAAAGGACAGCCTCGCATTTATGGAGCTTTTCTCATTTTCATTCAAAAACTTGTGACCCTGTTTAACAAAGAAAAAGAAGGGGGTGAACTCGAAGCTCTGTCTGAAGACTCTCTGAGCGCTCGTGTTCAAGATCTCAAGCAGACCCTTCAAATTCTTATGGAAAGCGACCAAAGTGCAAGTGGGAAATTTTGTGCCCAGTTTTCAGCTGTATGGCACAAACTCCTCCAAGGAGTGCAAGCCCTTTCTCATACAAGAAAGAGTCCCCTTGTAGATGTTGATAAACTAAAAACCCTCCTCGCAGATATTAATCACTATCCACCGAATGAAGATCATAAGCTTGGGTACTACCTTTCTGAATTTGCTGGGGAAACGTGGCTTCCTGTCCCTTTTCGTGAGATCCTTAAAAAACTTTTTTCTGATCACCGGATCAATCAGTCGCATAGCACATTGTCTCAATGGGTCGAGTTGATTAGTGAAATCTTGCAAAGTTAATTTCTACTAGCATATACTCACCTCCATGAAATACTCTCTACCTAAAGGAACTTTTGACATTCTTCCTGAAGAATCAAAGCCGCAGGACAAGTGGAAAGAATCGGCAAGCTGGAACTACCTCGAATCAGTGATCCGTTCCCTTGCAAATAACTACGGCTACCATGAGATTCGGACCCCCATTTTTGAACAAACCGAGCTGTTCATCCGAGGGGTAGGAGAAACTTCCGATATCGTCTCAAAAGAGATGTACACCTTTCTGGATAAAGGGGAGCGGTCGATGACTCTTCGCCCAGAAGGAACAGCGTCTGTAATGCGTGCCTTTTCCCAAGGGCAGCTTCAACAGATTAGCCCTTTCCATAAGTTCTTTTATTTAGGTCCTTTCTTCCGCTACGACCGCCCTCAGGCAGGGAGGTACAGACAGTTTCACCAATTTGGAGTTGAGGCGATTGGGAATGGAGAACCTGAGCAAGATTTTGAATCGATTGAACTTTTATATGAGCTCTTCCAAAGACTTGGATTAAAAAACCTCCATGTCATGATTAACACACTAGGAGACCTCTCATCTCGGGAAAGCTATAAGGAAGCTCTCCTTTCCTACCTTAAACCTCACTTCAGTGTTCTTTCCGAAGAGAGTCAGATCCGCTTTGCTAAAAATCCTTTAAGGATCCTTGATACAAAAAATGAAAAAGAAAGGGAACTCTTAAACAAAGCTCCCTCCATCCTAGATTTTTTAAGCTCCGAAAGCCGCTCTCACTTTGAAAGAATGTGCAAACTTTTAGAAAAGCAAAAAATTCCTTTTACCGTCACTCCTCACCTAGTTAGGGGACTCGACTACTACAACCATACGGTCTTTGAAATTACTTCTGATGTTTTAGGGGCACAAAATACAATTGGAGGTGGGGGGCGCTATGATGGTCTTCTCCCAAAAATTGGTGGACCAGATCTCCCCTGTATCGGATTCTCTACAGGAATAGAGCGGATTCTTCAAACAATGATTGGGCAAGGAATCCAATTTCCCGAAAAAGAGGGTCCCAATGTTGCACTCATCCCCCTTGATGATCAAGCAAAGGAAAAAGCTTTCGATCTCCTTTACCAATTTAGACATGCCCATATTTCGGCTGAAATGATTTTTTCAAAAAAAATCCAAAAAGCCTTGCAACAAGCAGACCGACTTAAAGCAAAACACTCTATTATCATCGGAAAAGATGAGCTTGAGAAAAAAAAGGTGCAAGTCAAGACAATGCAATCACGTGAAACCCAGGAAGTTCCTTTCACCGGCCTCTTCGATTTTTTTAAACTAAAATAAATGAAACTCATGGATTATAGAAGAACACACAACTGCAATCAATTAAGAGCCAAAGACATTGGAAAAGAGGTTACCCTTTCAGGATGGGTTCATAGAAGGCGAGACCATGGGGGACTGATTTTCATCGATCTTCGCGATCGCTTCGGGTTATCACAACTTATCTTCGATCCTGAAATTTCAAAAGATGCCCACACTCTTGCTGGACAACTCCGCTCAGAATGGGTGATCACCGCCCGAGGTAGAGTACGCGAGCGTGGAGAAGGACTGACAAACCCAAAGCTTGACACTGGTGAGGTTGAGATTGAAGTTAAGACCCTCGAAATTCTATCAAAAGCGAAAACTCCCCCTTTTTCAATTTCCGATGATCAAACAGAAACTCATGAAGACATTCGTTTAAAATACCGTTATCTTGATATCCGAAGGGGAGATGTGGTGCAAAAACTTCTCATGCGTCATAAAGCGATGATGGTCACCCGCGCTTTTTTTGATAAAGAAGGGTTTATCGAGATCAATACTCCCATTCTAGGAAAATCAACTCCAGAGGGAGCCCGTGATTACTTAGTTCCTTCTCGGATCTATCCTGGAAATTTTTATTCCCTCCCTCAGTCTCCTCAACTTTTTAAGCAACTATTAATGGTAAGTGGAATGGACCGCTACTTTCAGATTGCAAGTTGCTTTCGAGATGAAGACCTCCGCGCTGATCGCCAACCCGAGTTTACTCAAATCGATGTGGAAATGAGTTTTGCCTATCCTGAAGATATCCAGGAAATTCTCTACCGTTTTTTAAAGTCTTTATTCAAAGAGTGCCTTAACTACGACATCCCAGATACTATTCCGTCAATGAGCTACCAAGATGCTTTAGAACATTATGGAACGGATCGCCCTGACCTCCGTTTTGAAATGCCTCTCGTCCGCGTTGATGAAATCGCTAAAGAGTCTGATTTCACAGTCTTTAAAGAGCAGCTAAAGGAGGGAGGGTGCGTTAAAGCTCTATGCGTGAAAGGGGGAAGCGATCTCTCTCGTAAAGATATTGAGCGCTACACCGAATTTGTAGGTAAGTTTGGCCTTCGAGGGCTGGGATGGATGAAAAAACAAGAAGAGGGGCTAACTTCAAGCATTATAAAGTTTTTCTCCCCTCAGCAACTTAAAGCATTAGAAGATAAGCTCGGCGCTGAAACTGGAGATCTCCTCCTTTTTGGCGCTGCTGGTGAATCCCTTGTCAACCAAGCTCTTGATCACCTTCGTCGACTCATTGGAAAAGAGCGTGACTTGATCGATCCAAATGTTTACAACTTCCTATGGGTCAAGGACTTTCCCTGCTTTGAATGGGATGAGGAAGAAAACCGCCCTCAAGCAGTTCACCACCCCTTTACAATGCCCCACCCCGAAGATTTAGACCTTATAGAAAAGGATCCCTTAAAGGTACGCTCCAATGCCTATGATATCATCATTAATGGTTATGAAGTTGGTGGGGGCTCCCAGAGGATCCATGACTATGAAATTCAAAAGAAAATCTTTAATGCTTTGAAACTTAGTGAACAAGAAATAAAAAACACGTTTGGCTTTTTCACTGAGGCTTTGCAATATGGAACACCTCCTCACTTAGGCCTTGCTATTGGTCTTGATCGTCTTGTCATGCTTCTCACAAAAACGAATAACATTCGAGACGTGATCGCTTTCCCTAAAACCCAAAAAGGGAGCGACTTAATGATGCAATGCCCTTCAAGTGTCAATCAAAAACAGCTTGATGAACTTGAGATTCGAGCTGAAACAAAAGAAATAACTTGGATATAAATCGACAAATGAATACATTTGGAGTTTTCAACGGTACTCTAAAGGAGTGTTTATAATGTTACTGCGAAATAAAATATTTTCAATAGTTGTAGCGGTGTTTTCTTGTTTAACAGTTGTTAATCATGCAAGTGAAACTGCAAAAAATAACGCCCTAAACGAGTCTAAAGAGGAAAATGAGAAGGTTGATATTCAAAAAATCTCCGAGGCCTTTGGGCATCTCATAGGAAAAAACCTCGATTCTCTTGGATTTGAATTTGATATGAAAGAGGTTGTCAAAGGAATGCAAGATTCATTTGCAGGAAAAGACTCTCCAATGAATGAAACGGAATGCATCCAAGCAATTTCCCTTGTTCAAGAAGAGGCCTTTCAGAAACTTGCAGTCAATAATCTTAAAGAAGCCGATAAGTTCATGACACAAAATGCTAAAAACGACGGAATTGTTGAGCTTGAAAAGAATAAACTCCAATACAAAGTCGAAAAAGCTGGGACAGGAGCCACTGTTGAGGAGCATTTTTCTCCGATGATCCGTTACTCCGGTAAATTTTTAGATGGAAAAGTTTTTGGAGCCTCTCAAGAAGATGAGCTTATTTCTCTCGATGAAACGATTCAAGGGTTTAGCCAAGGAATCGTAGGAATGAAGGAAGGAGAAAAGCGGACTATCTATATCCATCCAGACCTAGGATATGGAACGAGTGGATACCTCCCACCCAATTCTACTCTTGTTTTTGATATAGAACTTGTAAAAGCAAATGTTACTCCTCAACAAGAGGATTCAATCACATCAATCCCCAAAGAGGGATCTCGAGAAATTGCCCTTCCTGAAGAAGGGGAAAGAGAAGTACTACGCTAAATCTTTTTACCACTCTTAATCCCCCAGCTTTCTTCAGGAAGATGGGGGATTTTTTTTAAGATGATTATTATCCTATACCAGCCCCAAATCCCCTCTAATACCGGAAATATTGTCCGAACATGTCACGCTACCGGGAGCGAGCTCATACTGGTTAGCCCTCTTGGTTTCCAAACAGATGACAAAAGTTTAAAGCGAGCAGGGCTTGACTATTGGGAAGGGGTCAAGGTAACCATTATCGATAACCTTATGACCTACCTAGAAGAGACCTCTTTTCCGTTTTATTTCTTTTCAAGCCACGCCTCATCCCCTTACAGCGCTCCAACATATGAACAAAACTCTATCCTTATTTTTGGTTCAGAAGTTTCTGGCCTTCCACCAGAATTTCAAGCGCGATGGCCTAAACGGTTTTATACCATTCCCATGCAAAAAAAGAGCCGATGCCTTAACCTTTCAAACGCAGCAGCCATCGTCTTATATGAAGCACTTAGACAACGCGCTTTCAAAGACTTAACGTCTTGAAAAAAGAAAAAGTAAAATCGATAAAATAAAACTAAAGATGATCGATGTTGTGATGGGGATATAAATTCTTGTTTTCCCCCATTCTAGAGAGAAGTCCCCTGGAAGGTGTCCTATCCAACTCAGCGGAACGTTTAATGTAATCAAGACCCCTATAATAATCAGGCAAATGCCAACTAAAATGATTAGCCTACCCATTATGTGGAAAGAGCAAAATCTTTAATCGCTTCCCCATCACGCAACCCTACAAGACGGTTAACCTCTTCTCCATCTTTAAAAAGGATAAGGGTTGGAACCGAGGTCACATGATAATTTTTTGCAGTTGCATGACTCTTATCGATATCTAGCTTTGCAAATTTTACCTTTCCAGAAAGCTCTCCAGCAACTTCTGCAAGGACTGGGGAGAGTGTCCGACATGGACCACACCACTCAGCAAAAAAATCGATAACAGTTACCCCTTCCTTAACAAGGGACTCAAATTCTTCGTCATTTACTTCTTTAATTGAACCTTCGGACATTTTGCCTCCTAAATATCTAATCGCCCCATTATAGGGAAGAGCCCGATTTTTGCCTAGAGCCCTACTCACTAAATTTTAGGAAGCAAAAAAAAAGCGAACCCGACTCTTATCTTTGCTTTTCCAATTTAGAAAGTCGAGATTCAATCTGAGCAATCTTCTCATCAAACTGACCTTGCACCTTTTCTAGAACTGCAAGGCGTGCGTCATATTTTGCTTCTAAATCCATTCCAGGTTTTTCCCCTTTAAAACCTAAAAGCCTTCCCACAGTCACCTCTCCATCTGTGATCGTTTCGATTTTTTTTGCAAGTTCGAGCGAGGGTTTTCTTTCCCCTCGAACAAGTTGATAGAGATAAGAAGGTGAAATTTCTAGGTCGGCTGCAAGTTGCTTAACAGAGAGATTTTTTCTAAAGAGATAATCTTTCATATCTTCTACTTGGGTTTTTCTAAATTACTAACAAATATAAAAAAAACCATATATTTTTTGATTGCATAATGATTGCGCTCTTAGCGCAAAAGTTTGAAACAATGTTAAAGTTTGTTTTAGTCTTTGTCATTAGCAATAAATAGTAAATGTTTTCATAACCAAATAAGAACATTTGCTTTTACAATCGGTTATACCTCTCGAGGTTCAAAACTTGGGAGTTTCCCAAAATCAGCAGAAACCTAAGTTTTGAACCCCGAGCGGTATAAAGTCTCTAAAGAATTGGGCAAGAACCCTCTTAAGGAGGATTCCCTTCAGCTCCAGATTCATACCATTCCCGAAGCGTTTTCAATGACTGGGTAAGGCGAATTGCTACAAGCTCTTGCGCTTCCTTTCGCTCAATATCGACATAGTCAGCCCAACGAATTGGGGAGCCAAAAACAACGGCTGTTTTTCCCCAAAGCTTTGGAAATTTATGATTGCGCCCCCAGATGTCAAACGTTCCATGTATATAAGTAGGAAGGATTGCAGACTCACTCTTAGATAGAATAAGGCCCATTCCAGGCTTAATCTCTTGGAGAGTATTACTCCTTGCGCGGGTCCCTTCAGGAAATACAACCACTTTACTCCCTTTTTTTAGTAGACCACAGATCTCTTTTATAACCCTTAGATTTGCTGTATCTTTCTGAACAGGATGGGCATTGACTGCCGCTATCAATTTCCCAAAATACGATTTAAACAGGGTATGACGAGCCAAAAAATGGACCTCTCCGGGGCAAGAAATCGCAATGCAGGGAGGGTCTAAAAAAGAAACGTGGTTTGCAGCAATGATGGCACTTCCAGACACGTAGTGTTCCAAACCATATACCCTATGGTGGTAAAAGATTTTAAAAAACAATTTTACGGAAGCTACAACAAACCTGTAAAGAAATGACGGTTTTTTCATTTTTTAACCCTATTTTGGGTGATCTCGGCCATTTTTTGAACCACTTCTTCAATGGTCAAATCGGAAGTATCGACCAAAACAGCATCCTCTGCTTGTCTCAGCGGAGCAACTTCCCGAGAAGAATCGTAATCATCTCTTTCTTGAATCTCTTTGAGAGTTGTTTCAAAAGAAAACTTTTGATCGGGGAATTTTTTTTGAAGCTCTGTGAATCGACGTTTTGCACGCACTTCAGGACGGGCCGTTAAATAAAATTTCATGTCAGCATAGGGAAAAACAATTGTTCCAAGATCTCTACCCTCAAAAACAACATCGGTTTCTTTAGAAAAATCAGTCTGTAAAGGCTTTAATGCATCACGCACCTCTTTCACCGCTGAAACTTCAGAAACAATACTCGTCACTTCTGGACTTCTTATCGCTTTAGTAACATCAATCTCCCCCACAAAGTAATGTTTCTCCTCATTAAAAACGCGAATCCGAAACGAAAATCTCTTAAGAAGAGATACAAGCTCTTCCTTATTTTTGTACGACACCTTCTCTTCGAGAAGCTTCCAGGCAATAGCGCGATACAATGCCCCAGTATCAAAGTAGGTCATTCCAAGGAAATCTGCAAGTCTCCGAGCTACAGTCGACTTCCCTGTTCCTGATGGGCCATCAATTGTTATAATCATTGATCCCCCTCAGCATACATAGAGAAAGAAGTAAATAACTGGTGTTGTAAATAAAAGAGAATCTAGCATATCCAAAATGCCCCCTAACCCCGGAAGACGATTACTATCCTTCACCTCTGCATCTCTTTTAAATAACGATTCTCCAAGATCGCCGACTTGCCCAAGAAATCCCAAAAGAGCCCCAAGCCAAATGCTCTCGGTAAATGAAAGAGAATCATTCAATCCAAACCCTCTTAAAAAGTAAAAAAGAATACTAAAAAGAATCGCCGAAATGAAGCCTATAAAAGCTCCTCCTACCGTTTTTCCTGGACTAATTTGGGCCGCTAACTTCCTCTTTCCAAGAAGATTCCCTCCAAAATAGGCCCCTACGTCAGTGATTTTTGTAACAACAAGAAGGTAAAGAAGCCAAAATCTTCCCTCATGCCCCATCTTGCAAGGGGTGAAGAGATAAAGGATCTTAAGAATCAATCCTAGGGGAACTGCAACATAAAGAATTCCAAAAAGACTCATGGCAATTGAGCTTGTTGAACCCGAAATACGATCAAAATGGTAAAGAAAAAGAGAAATCAAACCAATAAAGATCAGGATATATGGAAGAAGAGAGTAGGTAAGGTCAAATGTTGAAACAAAAAAAGCCAAGATGATGACTGCACCCACAATCATGCAAAGCTCAGAAAGCCCTTTCTTTACATTTAATTTTGCTAAACGACAATACTCCCAAATGCCCAAAGACCCAACGCCAGCTGTGAAAAGGGCGATCACCCATTTCACAACCCCAACGTAGGAAAAAATCAGAATACAGGCCAAAACTGCTAGAGAAAATAAAGAAGAAGCAAACCTTTTTGACAAATCCTGAAATTGCATTTATCCTCCAAATCTTCTTGATCGTTTCTGAAATTCGATAATGGCCTTTAGAAGATCCTTTTCGGAAAAATCGGGCCAAAGAGTATCGGTCACATAGATCTCACTATATGAACTTTGCCAAATAAGAAAGTTGCTCATTCTAAATTCCCCACTAGGTCGAATCAAAAGCTCCGGATCTGGCCATCGAGCTGTATCTAAGTAGGAAGAGATTAATCTCTCTGTCAACTCTTCCCATTTTAACTCTCCCCTCTTTGAAGCCTCATGCATTTTTAATATTGCCCTTCGAACTTCATCTCTCCCTCCATAATTGAGGGCAAGAATCAAATCGATTCGACTGTTATTTTTCGTTGCCTGAATGGTCTCATCTAAGGCTTTTTTAACAGAAGCAGGAAGGAGAGAAGGATCTCCAATTGCATGAAGTCGCACCCCTTCTTTAACAAGAGTCTCTCTCTTATTAATCAAATAGGCTTCTAAAAGTTGCATGAGGATCTCTACCTCGTGAGAAGGACGTCCCCAATTTTCTGTTGAAAAGGAGTATACGGTAAGGGCCTTAATTCCAAGCTCAGAGGCAGCACGAACGACGAGATCTAATCTCTCAGCACCATACCAATGCCCCATCTCACTAGGCTTCCCTTTTCTCCTAGCCCAGCGACGATTTCCATCCATGACAATAGCAACATGTCTGGGAACAGAGTGAACATCAATAAGAGAAAATTCCTCTTCGGTGTAAATCGGCTTTTCAATAGCTTCAGTTGTCGGACTGTTCATTTCAAAAATAGTGTTTTCTCTCTTTCAGGCCCATAAGAAAGAATTTCAATTGGGCAATCCAAAAGGGTTTCAATGCGATTGACAAAGATTCTAACATTTTTTGGGAATTCTTCTACCTTTTTTATTTCTTTTGTTGATTCTTTCCACCCAGAAAAAGTTTCAAACGAGCATTTTAAATCCTCCCAATCCTCATGAAAAGTAGGGAGATAAGGTCTATTTTCGTAATCAACACAAATTTTTATAAAATCAAGGGTGTCAAGAATATCAATTTTTGTCAGAGCAAGAGAGGTTGCTCCATTTAATCGAATAGCTTCCTTCAACAAAGGAATGTCAAGCCAGCCTATTCTCCGCTGTCGCCCTGTGGTTGTCCCCATTTCACGAGCGCTTTGAGGAGGAAGAAATCGCTTAACCTCTTCAGGATTAAATTCGGTTGGGAATGGGCCATTTCCTACACGAGTAGTGTAGGCCTTCATGACCCCTATGGTTCTTCCGATTGCATGAGGCCCTACCCCCGCCCCAATCGCTAATCCCCCACTTGTTGTTGAGGAAGAGGTCACGTAGGGATAGGTGCCAAAATGAACATCTAGAAGAGCCCCTTGAGCCCCCTCAAACAGAATTTTTTTTCCCTCTTTAATTTGACGCCCAAGCACACTTTCAAAAGGAAAAACAAATCCTTTCAATTGCCGCGCATAATCTGAATATTCCTCATAAAGAATTTCAAAATCAAATGGAGGCTGATCATAAAGCTGAAGGAGATGATTTTTTTTCGCAACAGATTTGAGCAATCTTTTTTTGAAAATCTCTGGCTCAATCCACTCACCAACTCGAATCCCCGATCTCGCTACCACATCTTCGTAGCAAGGGCCAATACCTCGACCAGTCGTGCCAATAGGAGCGTCTGATTTCTCCTTTAGCAGATCTAACCGTTGGTGATAAGGGAAGATGACGTGGGCACAAGGAGAGACAAAAAAACGGTTTTTTAAATCAATTCCTTTGTCTTGAAGATGGTGAATCTCAACAAGTAAAGATTTTGGATCAATGACCGTCCCCGCACCAATGTAGCACTTCGTATGAGGAGATAGAATCCCTGAGGGGACAAGATGAAAATGGTACTCTTCCCCTCCGGCAATCACTGTATGACCCGCATTATTCCCCCCTTGTGCACGCACCACACAGTCTTGATCTTGAGATAAAAGATCGACGATTTTCCCCTTCCCTTCATCTCCCCACTGTAAACCTACAACTGCAACTGTATTCATAATCTGACCATCTTTCAAGAGAATTTCTCTGAAAGTTATTCCATAACATATATCCATACCGATCGTGAATCAAAAGTTTCAGCCGATTTATCTAGACATAATCGATAAAGAGAGGTATGCTATTTTTTTAAAAAAGGATTAGATAAATCATGAAAAAGCAGAAGCGCTGGCAGTTTATTCTTATTGCTGTTGTTGTATTATTAACATTCTATAACATCCTCCCCACTGTCCTCTTTTATTCAAAGCCTTTGAACGAGGCGATTGGTGAGAAACAGGCAACAGCAATTGCTGAGGATGCAGCAATAAGAGTTAATGCTCTAGAAGACGAAGCTCTGGGATGGTTGAAGTCCTACAACAAACTTTTAGGAATCAAAGCCTCTTCAATCGCTCTAGACAGTGATAATCCTGAACTCATTCATATTCGATACGAAAAAGAAGAAGACGCAAAAATTCTTCGCAAGCACCTCCCTCGCGCTGGTTCACTAATTCCATTTGTTCCAGCCCAACTTTCTCTGATCGAAAGTAGTCAAGAATTGGATGGAAAAGCTGTGACCGTTCAAAGAAAGGTCCCCATTCACTTCTATCCGAATGAAGTTGAAAAAACTTTTCAATTTACTAAGAAAAGGGACTCCCAAGGAAACATTGCTCCCTTTTACCATCAAATTGTAAATGATCGACTGTTGCAAATTGGTCTTGCAGTTGGAGGAATTAGCGAAAATGCTCAATACCTAGATACCGCCCTTCACCATCTGCACAATTCCCGCTCAGAAGAGTTCTTACAACTTTTGACGCAAAACATCTTGTCCTACGCTAAGGTCTTTGGAGAAAACTCCCCTATCGCTAAAAGATATTACGCAACGTTTACGCAGAACCTAATAGAAAACAAGAAGGGAGCTATTGATCAGTTAATTTCCACTTTGGAAACCTATCGCGATCAAATTAAGCTGCAGCGGATTGCACTAGAAGAGGCTGATGTTAAAAAAAGGGGAGCAGGATCTTTTTTAGAGGCCAATGAGCAGCAACAGCTTGACTTCTTGAAGGGAAAAGAAGAAAGAGTCTCCTCTGCTTTAGGGATTGTCCGTCGACAGGCAACTGCTTTTGCGAGTGGTGCCACTCCCTGGACAAGTACAAAATTAAAACAAAATCTCCCTTCAATGAAAGGAGAAATTCAGTCTATCTCTGTCCAAGATAGAAGTCCCCTTGTCAAAGCTATTACAATTGATTGGAATAATGAAACGATTCATTTAGAGGTTCATCAAGACGTCCTTGACTACAAGAAAGAAATTGCTCGCTCGAAATCTTACTTAAGTGATCCCCTTGACCAACTTGTCTTCAATGAAATCGCCCGCATTGGACGGGAAGCAGGAGAACAGCTCAACCCTAAGGGAAATACGTTCGCCATAGAGCTCAATCACTTAACAAATAGTGAAAGCCTGTTAGTCATGGATTTAAGCTCAATTGCTCAAAAGCAAGGAGAGCAACTCCTCCACTTGATTAAAACAAAGTGGCTTCCAACCCACGCGGACCTAAAATCTCAATCCTTTCCTGTCTACGATTATGAGACATTTAAAAAATTACCTCCCCACCAACAAAAGATCGGCCTTGTGGTCTATACACCAGCAGAGTCTGAAGGTGAACCTCTATCAGGATTTCGTAAGAGCTCTGTCTATGTCATTGCGAAAGGAATTCAAGATGTTTTAAACAAGCTAAGTGAAAACCCTGATTCGCCTCAGGCAAAAAGCTTTATCAATGATTTTAACCATCTACGCCTCTTACTCCAAAATAATGGGTTTAGCGGGTATCCCGGAGCAACTTATCCTCTCAGTGGAAGTTTTTCAAAGGATTTTATCTTTGAAGCAGAAGATTTCTACAGCGCAATTATCAGTGCAACCCGTGAAGATTTCAAAGTCCATGGAACACGAAAGTTTGCAACCCTTGAATTCACCAACGTTGAACAACGAATCTTAGCGCTTAATAAGATTGAAACAAAAGAGCACGAAGATCTTCTGAGATGGAGAGATGAATACCAGTCTGCACAAGCACGTCCAGAGCTCCACGCAAAATATGACATTCCAAAGCCAATAAAAAACCCTCTTTGGAGCAACTTAGCCCTCAGCGCCCGCAAGTATTTTAGGGGAGATGAGCGAAAAATTCTCCACTGGGGACTCGACCTATCTGGTGGTAAAACGGTACAAATTCAACTCCGTGATAGCAACAACAAAGTTGTGACGAATGATGCCGATATTAAGCAAGGGATTGATGAGCTGTATGGACGGGTCAATAAGATGGGTGTTTCAGAAGTCACAATCCGTCAAGAAGGATCAAACATTACCTTAGATTTTCCGAGCGCTCAAGGTCTCTCAGCTGCCGATTTAGTCAAAGCTTCCTCGATGTATTTTCATATTGTTAATGAAAAATTCACAAACAATAATGGAGACCTTGCCCCCGCTGTTCACCAATTCTTGCAAGATGTATGGAATGAAGCGGTGGTGACTAATCGAAAAGATATAGAAAGTATCAATCAGATTGCTTGGAAACATCTCTATGGGGATACAATGGACGTTGAAATGGCTCAACCCGTTAGCGAAGCGGCAAAAACCCTTTATAGCCAAGGTCTGCGCCTTTCTTCTCCCCAAGATCAAGGATCGTCAAGTCAGTTTAACGACTCCATTTCAAAAATTGCGATTTACCGAGGAGATAACTATGCCGATTGGCATGGACAGACCCATCCCCTTTTAATCGTCATGAATAATTACGCTCTTGAAGGGGCAAACCTTACCGATGTTCATGCTGCGTACGACCCTACAAAAGGGAACTTTCTAGCTTTTAATGTCAAAGGCACGCAACTCCTTTCCGACGGTCAAAAACTCAATCCAAGAAATGAACTCTATAATTGGACAGCCCCTTTCTCAAAGGAAAAGGTTCAAGGAACCCCTCTTGATAA
>JAGROK010000079.1 GCA_020440285.1 Chlamydiia bacterium
CCAGAAGAGCAAAGATTAGATCCAATGAGGTCAAGTTTTCCAGTATTGAACATTTGTACTGCGGAGGTAAGGTTCATTTGTGATGCTTGGATATGATCAATTTCAATCCTCTTCTGATTCCAATGTTGGGAGTTTTTTTGTAGCTCTAAAAAAGGGGCGCTCTCAGAAGTCGTTTTCCACTTAAATGGGCCATTACAAACAAAGCTCTCTCCTCTTTGAGTCGCCCAATTGGGATGGGCTTTATCAACGAGGCGATTTACTGGCATATAAAGGGTATTCGCTGTAAGCTCAATAAAGTAGGGAGCGGGATGTTCTAGCTCGATTACTAAAGTATGATTGTCTAGAGGTCGAATTCCCACTTCATCAAGCGATACAATTCCCTCTTTAGCCTTTCTTCCATTTTTAATGGGGTAAAAAACATAAGCAAAAGGAGTTTCAAAGGAGGGCGATAACACTTTTTTCCAGGCATATTCAAAATCATAAGCCGTAACAGGATCTCCATTTGACCAATAACTTTCTCTAAGATGAAAGGTGTAGGTTTTATGATCGTCAGAAAGCTCATAAGTTTTTGCGACTGCGCATTCAGGTTTTCCTTCTTTTCCATTACGCATCAGTCCATCAAAAAAGAGGCGGATAAAAACAGCCGACTCCTTATCTCCCCCCACTCTTGGATCAATCGAAAGAATATCGATATAGGGTATTCTTAACACTTGAAGCTGATTTTTCTTTTCTTGCCACCGCTTTAATGCTTGCTGCACGGAGCTTCTAAAAAGATCGTGATGAGCAGATTCGGTGTCCTCATAAAGCAAGCTAAAGTAGTGACTATTTTCGATGGTGAGCATTGAGGAGATCACCGCGCGATCTCGAATTGCAGCTTTTGCAATCGCTTCTTCGACGATGGGACGGTAATCGGGGTCGGTAGACCGAAGGATCATGACCGTAATATCATCATCTTTTTCGTGCTCGATTTCGCAGGCCTTCTCACCTGTCTGATGTTTTTCTGTCATTTTGACAAAAAGTTCAAAAAAGAGGCTAAGATACTGAAGAGAAATCGTTGCTTGAGATTCAATCGGATTCAAAGAATAGAAGAAGTTCTCTAGAATTTCCTGATTGCGAGAGGAAACATCACTAAAAAGACGCTTAAACTGGGTGAGAATCTCCCCCTGTTTGATCATCATCCCCCCATTATAATCACGAATCTCGCCAATATGCTCCGTTAAAAACTTTACGATTTCGTCGCGCGCAACGTAAAGGTTGACTGAAAAATCCATTCTCAAGAAAGAGTGCAGTTTTGCCATCTGAAGACGAAACACGTTTGCTTCTATTGGGTGAGACTGATCGATAAAGTTCACATTTTGAACCCGATCAAGAATAAAACGGATCCGCTGATCTTTATTTTTTAAGAGCTCTTGGATTGAGGGCATCCCCTCTTTTTTTACGCGCAATAGAACCACTGTAAAGACCAGATCATCTTTAGAGTGTTGGTCAAAGCTAATCATCATCTGGGGAAGATCGTCACGCGATTTTAACTCTCTTGAAAGCATTAAAATATTCCGCATGGTCTCTTCTTCGTTGCGCACAACGAATAGAGCAGGGACTAAGTGTTCAATCCGCTTCTTCAACTCCTCTTCCAGACTCTCTTTCAAAGTTTTCCGCTCTTCCAAACTAATCTGCGAACCATCTTCTTTTTCTATTTCCACGTAAAGCATCGTGACAGGACCGTTTAATGGATTGGATCGAAATGTCGATCCCGGAACAATTCTCATGTAGGGATAAAGCTCTTGAACAGCCCTCAGCACATGCTTTTCATTGAAAAGTTCATACTGGTGGAAAAAGTTGAGGCCAATAGAAAGACCCAAAACAGGCTTTGTTCCAAAAGGGAAGGTAAGAGAAGTAGGCATAAAACGTATTTTCATATGCCTTTTTTCAGGAAAAGCATTAAGCTCCCGCTTTAGATGACTTCTAAGGAGAATAAAAGTGAGAATAATCCTTGCTAGATGGCGATAGGACCTCTCTTCTCGAAACTCTTTACTCGCATAGGCTTGCATAAACGCAAGCCTTTCAAAAAGAGTTTCATCTAAATCATCGGGAAATTTAGAAACAAGTTTGATAAAACCCTCTCGTATCAGGTTCATCTTATGATCAAGCGGAAGGATTTTTGTTTCTAAAAGAGCGGGCGCAAACTTTCTACCAGAAAGAGCAGAAAGGATCTCTTTTTTTAGGAGAGGGAGATTTTCCTTTAAAAGGGTGGCTTCTTGCCTATCTTTGATTAATACGCTGGCCTCGGCAATGAAAAAAGACTCTCGAGGATGGAGCTCGAAAAAAAACTCCATATGTTCAAAAGAGAGCATTTTCGTCTCTTGGTGAGGAAGAAGCCACCTTTTAATCATTTCCGAGATAAAAGTTTCCGTAGGAAGGCTAGAAAGTGGGGGGATGAGGAAAAAAAGGGTCACCGTATCAGGAGGAGATTCAAATGTGCTCCAGGTAATCCACGGAATCGTTTTCTCAATCCATGCAGCTAGACTCTTCTTGTCAGAAAAAGGGAAAGGTCTGGGAAGATGGCTCAGGAGCACTCCCCTCATTTTCTCTACATGAGCGAGAAGATTTTTCGAGCGACTGTAAAAGGGAAATACGGGGCGAACCGCTAAATCCTTTTCCTGCTCAATCTTTTTATCGGAAAGGGTCTTTATTTCCATATGTCCATTTTAAGATAACGGAAAGATTATTTTATACCGAAAATATTCACATCGCACCTAAAGATACACATCGTAAATGAAAAATAGGATGCGGGTGCATGCCCGCATCCTATTACCCATATCTTTTTTGTTTGGGATAAAGCCTTTGAATAATCAACGTTGTTATAAGGTATTTACCACCGAGCTCACAGAG
>JAGROK010000080.1 GCA_020440285.1 Chlamydiia bacterium
AAAATGAAGCGCGGAGAGCGAAGCTGGCTTCATGTAAGCCAGCAAGATCGAGCGTAAAATTTTCGGTGAAAAGATCTGGATGAATTGTTACTATTTTAAACTACTTTAGCTATATATACCGCTTGTGTCCAGCAAACTCAGCAATTACGATATGTATTAAGTGATCCGCTGGACCCTCTTTGGAGAAAGAGAAGACTGAGGTTTTGAGTCCAAAGAAAGGGTAAAAATGACCAAGCAGGAAATAAAGACTATTCCACGTATGAGCGCTTTTTGGGGTGATTCGCTTGGTTGCGGTCTTACTTCGGGGAGCCGAAACCGTGGATCACGTTGAATAAACTCATCTCTTACAGCCACAGGAACAAGTATACAACAAACTGGACAGTTAACTTTGTTTTCTGTTCCCAAACAAACCCAATGAAAACCAGGCCCTACCCCTTCCATAGCGTAGCACCCTAACCTAACAATTGCGTAGGGATTATCTTATCCACTGCTTTGATCAAGCCTGTCTCCTGATAGCTCTTCGTAGACCAATCTAGCATACTCTCGAATCTTATGCCACTCAGGATGCTGGATGATTTCAGCATCCTTTGAGGTTAGCCGTTTTTGGTCATTTTTACTTATGAATCGGGGCTTTTTTGAATGCATGTATCACGCTTTTTCAGTCTCTGGTCCAGGAGAAACAGCAATCAGATCGTCGCGATAGTTCTCTTTGGAAATCACCAGCTTGCCACTTTCTTCTTCGAGCTCACGCCTTGCATCTCCTGCAATTTTACCACCTACCTTGGCTGCTGCTGCATTTGCAGAAAAACCTTGCGCATTCCGATTAACGGCAATTTCTTTTGTTGCAGCTTCTCCAAGCATCGAGAAAATCAATTCAAGATCCGTCATATGATCTCTAAGATTTTCTTGCTTTAGGCCTTTGTACTTTTTATATTCTGAAGGAGTCATTCCAAAGGTTGCTTTAGAAATTTCTGCTGTCAAAATAGCATACTCCCTCTGAATCTTAATTCCTCTCTTATCCCATTCATCAGTGAGCTCTTCTCGAATGGCAATTCCTCGCATCCGCTTTTCTATCCACTCATCGCTATATCCTTTGGCTTTATAAATAGCACGTGTGCGTTTTGTTGCTATTTCAGGATCCTCAATCTCTTGCACTCGCTCATATCCTATTTTTGCTAACCATCTTTTGAAAGGCTCAGCCTTAGGAGAGGGGATCGATTGAATAATCCGAAAGACTGTTTCTGTATTGGCTGTATCAGTTTCTCGCATTTTTCCGTCGGAAGCTACTAATTTCAACTGTACGATTTTTTCGTACAGTTGATCAAACCCTTCATTTTCAGATAATTGTATTTTAAGATCAGACCAGTACCGGCGAGGATTCGAGCTTTCCGTTAAAACAGCAATAATATCGATAACTGAAAAATACCATTCATCATTATGGAAGATACGACGGATTTGCTTATCTTCGAAGACAACGAGCCTGTTTTCCGATTCTATGAGTTTTTTTTGATCTAGTGGCATACTTCACTTCCCTTATATCTTCTTATGTAGCCATAAACCCCTGCTCTTGGGTAGATGTGCTCATCTTATCCATTACTTTTACTTTGATCAAGCCTGTCTCCTGATAGCTCTTCGTAGACCAATCTAGCATACTCTCGAATCTTATGCCACTCTGGATGCTGGATGATTGCACCGTCATTGAGTCCGTAGCCTGGGTCATCTGGAAGCGTGGGATCTTCTTTGAATGCCTTGACCATAGAGGATAGCTTTTGGAGCATCTGCTCCTGTTTGGGAGAGATAGAAAAAGTGTTATTTCGATTAGCTATTAAAAGAGTCAGAGTATCATTCAGAAACTCTCCTAATGTTTTCATACAGTTTCTATTATCGTAGATAGGATATTCCTTTCGGTCCCAAAAACGCTCTTGAAAGTCTTGACTAGACATTTCCCAAAGCTCTGATAATAAGCAAACATAAAAATCTTTTATACTTTGGTCCTCTGCTTGCCTTTCAAAGATTTTTATAAAGCTTTGGGGATAGATTTTTTTTATTTCTGACCAGTATTCCCCTGGCTTCATCTCTTTATAGTTGATCTTTGCTGGCTTTGCTGGCTTAGGCCTTGATCGTTCCCATGCATCCAGATCATCTCCAGATATTTCTTCATAGACCAATCTTGCATATTTTTGGATCTTATGCCACTTCGGATGCTGAATGATTTCAGCATCATTGGCTCCATGTCCCGGATCATCGGGAGTCTCAGGATCACCATCAAATCCGTCTACCATATCATAGAGCTTTTGGAGCATTTCCCTTTGCTTGGGAGTCATTGAAACTCGACCTGCCTGATTCGCTTCAAGCACTGCACGAGCGTCTCCTAGAAAAGTCTCCAGGGTTTCCATGTAGTTATCTCCATTCAATATTGGAGGTTCTTGCCTTACCCAAAAACGCTCTTGAAATTCATTATTAGATATGACCCATATCGATAAAATCAGTGGAGTAAAATCTGTAATTTTAGAAAATTTTTGATGGGATTTTCCTGTTTTAGCTTTCAGCCGTATTTGCTCTCGAGCAAACTTAAGCTCTTCTACTATAAAAGGGGGGTATAAAGCTTTATCTTCTGCAAATTCTCTTTGCTCTTTAGCTGATTCTTCTGGTGTCATCATTCCCACCCCATGAATTTGTACTCTTCTAAACGAATATGAGTTAAAGCACTGGGTTTATTTGCCCAACTTCCATCCTTTCTTAAATAGTCTTTCCCTTTTCTTTGCACAACATAAGGGGTCTCTTGACTCCACCGCCCATTTTTCTCGCTTCCATTGATGATAGCAGTTACAGGATTTTCTTTCCTCAGGCCGGGGCAAACGCGCACTAGTATATTTTCTTCGTTTGTTGTTCCAGCTAGCCTGTAAACCATGCCACCATTCTTATCTGCAAACTCTACCACCACATTACTAGGAAGTCCATTAGGCCTTGGGTATGTGTTAAATCCTGAGTAGTGTAAGACTTGTCTGATTTCCATTTCACTTAAATTTTGTGGTGCAAACTCCTTCACAACAGCTTTATAAAAGCGTTTCCCATGATGGATACCCCTCAACTGATCGATTCTAGGCTTAGCTCCGGCAAACCATTCTGGGCTTGATCCTTTGGAAAAGCTCATAGACTTGAGGGGACTAATCTCTCTTCTGGAAAAATTAAGGATGGCTACTTCATTAGAGGCCGCTCCACTTCTATAAGCTTGGCGCTGCAACCCTTCGATGGCTCTTATTTGGTTGCAATAGCCTCCCGGCTGGGCAAAGACGCGGTCGATGAGGGGGCTAGGCGATTGGGTCCTAAAGAGGAACTGGGTAAACTTTGCGGCTCCTGCCCCTCCTGCAAATCCAAAGGAGACCCCTGCAATGTGGTTAGTGCCGTGAGCTTCGGCAGCAATCCCTCCAATGAGCCCCCCTTCGCATGCCATCCCAAAGACGGAAACCCCTTCAGCAACGCGAACCACCTTGCCAACCCATCCAAAGGCTGCCATTTCTCCTGCAAATTCTCCCACCCTTGATGGAAAGCTATTGGGATTTTGGATTTCTACAACTTGGTCGTACTTTTTAAGGACATTGTCGAAGACTGTTTTGAAGTGGGCTTTTGGACACTCTGCCCCTTCGATATCTGACATATCGGGCAGCATGAGGGTCAAGATGGCACCGGCAACTTTAGCTACCCCTTTTGGCATGCTTTTGGTGAAGTCGTTGACTAGAAGTTTTTGGGCAGGGTCAGAGCCAGCAGGAATAATAGGGGCAAATCCTGCAAGCTGCATTTGCTGCCCCTCTAAGTGAGAAGTAGAAGGGCTATCAGAGAAAGGGGCCCTTCCGAGGCTCGATAAGTCGGTGGGGGGAAGTTGAAGATTGCTGGTGGCTCCTTGGGTGGCCATCCAGGAATAGTCAAGGGGAGCGCTTGAGGACTGAGAAGGAGATTGGTAGTCCATGTTCATTTGGAAGATTTTCTGTTCTTGATAGGCTTGTACTTGCTCCCACCCTCCTTGGCGAGGTTGTTGCGTGATGGTTTGTGATGTGGAGGGAACGTCGGCTCCATAGGGAGGAAGGGTTGAGGGGCTTGAAGTTGAGGATTTGGTTTTATAAAGAGGCACGGAGGTTGAAACTTGAACGTTGACGTTGACCCCTTTTTCATCCAACCAATTCATAAACTCATTCCACTTTTGTCCTGGCTTTCTAACGGCTTTGAACCAAAAGCCATGCTCTTTTGGATCCTTGATCTCAGGATTAAGATCGGCTCTATATGTAGAAAGATCTTGTGGTGAGAGTCCTTGGGGGTTTAGAGGTTCTTTGGCTAGCCCTTCTAGTGTTTGGAGATAGTTTTGAACAGTTTTGTTATTGCTTAGTTGGGCTTGTTGAATTTTTCCATGATTTTTGTTGCTATCTTTTCCCTTAAAGGAAGGGACTATAAGAGTGGGTCTCTGGGGAATGTTTTCAATAGGAACCCCTTGAAGGATAAGCTTTTGCTGCGCATCGAACATCATCGTTTCTTGGTCTAGGGAGGTCGTTTGAAAAGCCCCCCATCCATCCGCGATGAATTTAGCATCGGCTCCTTTTTCGTATTTTCCAAGGGAATGGACTTTTCCTTGAGCATCTACGTAAGAAAGATGATGGTAATGACCATCATTATTATCGATGGGTTTAGCAAGATGTTGACTGGGACCTTCAATGAAGGGTGGGGCTATTTTATTGAGGGTGTCTTTATAGTTGTTTATAAGGGCGTTATTTTGATTGATTTGTTGTATTCCTGCCTGTCTAAGAAAAGCAACGGCATAGCTGGCATCTTTTGTTTCCAGAATTTTTTCTCCATTTAAATAGAGTCTGACAGTGCTTTTCCCCGTGTCCATTTCAAAATACATCTGATTAAAATGAAGGGTCGGTGGGAGTTGTTCAGGACTGAGTCCAAGCTTTTCATAAAGGTTCTGCAGGCTGTAGCTTGTTTGGTTTTGAGTGTCGACTTGGGCTGCAAAAGATTGAAGCATGTTAGCCACTCCTTCTGCTTTACTTTTGCTTTTAAACTTTCCAATCTCTTTGGGAGGATGCCCATCATGATACAACGTTATAAGATAGATCCAGTTATACCCTCCCGATGAAGTTGTTTCTTTTTCTTTTGTTACTTCGTATCGAAGTCCCACATTACCAGGTGGAGCATCTAAAAGATGAAAGCGATCTGGTTTTGGATCTGAAGTATCTTCGACTGGGGTGAGTGGCTTATCTGGATCTACTCCTTCTACGGGTTTAGGATCGGATGGTTTTTTATATAGGTCTTTGACGATGAAATCGACAAACCCTTCTTGAACATCTACGTTGGTGAGAAGAGCTCTGAAAAGTCTATCTTCCCACTCATCGAGATCTGTTTCTTCAGGGGCAATATTTCGTCCCAGCTCTGAGAGAATCCCTAGGCAAGCTTGCTTAAGGAATTTTTCTCGATCTAAGGTCGCCACTCCTTTGAGAAGTCCAGAGCCAACATTTTTTGCAAAGATTTCCTTTTTGCTCATGTTTTCTTTTTCAACGGTTAGAGCTACTAGGTCAACTGCTAGGGCTGTCCCTACCTGGTACATATCGCCCCCTAACAGATGCATGAATGCTGAGTTGCTGACCAGTTTAAGAGCTTGGAGCTCTTTGGAATCTCCTAGAGGATCGAGTTCAAATCCTTTGATATTAACCAAGGATCGGATGACTTGAATAGTAAAGGGGGCCGGGTTGCCAGCAACAAAGGAAACCCCTCCAGAAACGGCAACTTGTGCAAGCTCTTCTTTGCAGATGCTTTGATATTTTTTAAGGAGAAGAATATCTTTTCTTCTTTGGTAGTCTGCGCAACGTTTTGCTTGAAGATAAGTAAAAACATCCCGGTTTTTCTCCCTAGCCTCAAGCTTCTTTTGAGGATCTCTTACAATAACAGCTTCTTCTTCGGTATGGGGGGTGCATCTGGAGAAATGATTTCCTTCATGGTAAATAATAATCGGCTCCCCTTCCATTTCAGGATGGATAAGCTCTGTTGCTGCTTCTCCGTAGTTATGAAATACTTGGGCTTTCTTTTGAAAAAGATGAGCGGCAAGAACAATTTCTTGGGTATTGAGAAAAAACTCTTCCTGAGTCATAACGGCTAGATAGTGAGGATAGAGACGGTCGATGATATAGACGCTTTCGTCTGTTGACCATTGGTCTGATTTCTCATGTTGTTGCAATTTTTTTGCAATGACTTGCTCTCGTCTATTGGGTGGAAGGAGATTAAGAAAGTCTTGGTTTTGAGGGAAAATGAGGTCTAAAAGCTTGAGCTTATCGGCCTGGAGTGTCTCAAGAATAACAGGATCTGCAAGCCCCACATAGTGTGGGGATTGTCTAGCCTCTTCTAGGAGCCTTTCTCTAATGGTGTCAATTTCTTGGATCCACATCTCTCCTTCTTGCTCTTTGAGTGTTTGGATCTCTTGCTGAAATTGATTTTTGAGCTCAAGAAACCCTTGCTTTATCCCTTCTCCTTCAGGTGATTCAAAAAACATCTGCGCAGAAAGATCATCTTGGGCGTTGAGATAGCCCAAAAGGATTTCTATAATAGCGCTCTTTGTGTTTTGATTTTCAAAATGCTCTTGTATTTTTTGAGCAAGGAGTTGCTTGGGATTTTCAGGACCTCTATAGGCGTATTCTCCCTCTTGAAGCTCTCCCAAAAGGGCGTGCAAAGCGCAGGCTCCATCGGGTCTTGTTGGTCTTAAGGCATATCCCCTTTCTTGAGATAAAAAAGAAGGGGGAACTTCCGAAAAAGGTTTGGAAGGAGAGCTTGTAAGGCCTAAGTGAGCTTTAAGCTCTTTAGAGTCTTCTTCAAGCCATGCAATCATTAAAAGGTTAATGAAGATCTCTTGGAGCTTTTCTTGACACCTGGGGAACGCATATTTTAGACCCTGCGAGGTCATTGGGTTTACAAACTCGAAGATCTCTGGGATATAGTTTTGGGTGATTTTGTCTGGAAGTCTTAGATAGGGAAAGTCTCGATCTGTCACTCTCAGTCCTTCTGCAACCTTTTTCCCTTTCCTATTGAGCATATTTATAAAATACCGCTTCAGCCCATAGTTTTGTTCAATGGTCTGCTGAAGTTCTCTAAGAAATTCTTCTCGAGGCTTTTTAACAGTGTAGGTCTTATAACCTCCTAGACCACCAAGCCCTACGCCATGCTCATAAACGGAGTCGGTCAGTTCTTCTTTGTAAACATCTGTATGATTGCTAAGACGTTTTACAAGTCGATTGGCTGCTTCGTTGATGAGAAGCTCTTCTCCCCGCATTTCAACAAAGAAGCTAGTAAAGAGCTCTTGAAGATGGGGAGTGTCTTCTTGATGTCCCTGCTCAAAAAAATATGTCCTATCAAATAAATCAATGACTTGTTTTTGAAGTTCAAGTTTGTATGTTAGGTTTTCTTTTAGCCGCTTATGAGGGGTTAAGCTGGGGCGCTCGTTTGCAAAAACAGCGTCATATTTTGAAGGAGGTTTTGTGAGAGCTGGGTTCATTGCTTTTTGGTAATGCATCAATTGATATCGGTCGTGTTCTAACCACTCTATCTGTAGAAGAGCGGTATAAATACCTAAGAGAGTATCCCCCCTTTTAGACATTAGCATAGAAAAGGGCTTTAGAAGCGAGTATTGAAGATACGAGCTATCGCAAATGTTTAAGTCAATATTCTGCACAATCTTCCGCCCTTCTTGGCGTAAGGTTTCAGCAAATTCCTTTTGAATGGATTTAATATGATAACGCAAAAGGAGAGCTAATCGATCATTAAATCCCTCGATGCAGTCAGTAGTCCCATCTTTTAAAGGTGAATACCAGAAATCTTCATATAAGTGGTAGCTTATACCTCTATCGGTTTGATTACGCAGCCCTTTTGAGGCTGAATCAACGATCACTTCTTTATTGCCCAATCGACGTATCAGGTGATCAAATAAGAGTGAGATGCGCCCATCTTCTTGTCCTAATTCAAAGAGGTTAGATCTTCGAATTTCACTCACGATTTTATCTTTTAAGTAGGTGATGTGCGTTGCATCGATTCGAAGGCGGTTTTGAATCTGCTCGGGAGAAAGAAATCCATACTTCAGGTAATTGACCTCTAAAGACCGTGGCTTATATCTTCGATTTGAATCTGACTGCAGAGCGGTTGCCATACTCAATCCCATGCGATAGACATTCGAATGGAAAATATTTTAACCTGATCCCAGCATTTCCATCAATAAAACCCCGAAGTGCGACCTATTTTTCCCTTTAGGGCTGCATAAAATAGGTGAGATTTTT
This sequence comes from Chlamydiia bacterium, assembly GCA_020440285.1. GTDB lineage: Bacteria > Chlamydiota > Chlamydiia > Chlamydiales > Simkaniaceae > Neptunichlamydia. The sequence goes on from JAGROK010000080.1 coordinate 8,307, forward strand.
TACATCGAAATGATGGGCAGCTCCGCAGAGCTGTCTAAGTTTCGATGTAAAAAAGATTGCCTATTTATGTGGATGATAAAGGGAAAAATAGGTCGCACTTCGGGGTAAAAGACTATTTGACGACAGGGCTAACGCATTAAAATTTTAAACTGAAAATACCGCAACTAGCACTTAAGTAAAAAAAGTGCTAATTCATGTTGAAAAAAATTCCCGCTATCTCTACACTGGGAACTGCAAATACTTTCTAAACATAGGAGTAAACACAGATGACACAACAAACTCAAAAAAAAGTCTCACTAAGACCTCTCGGGGATCGCCTCCTTGTTCAGCGGGTTGAGCAAGAAGAAACCCTAAAAGGGGGAATCATCCTTCCAGACACCGCTAAAAAGAAGCAAGAGATTGCAGTTGTTATTGCAGTTGGAAAAGGAAAGGTAACCGACGAAGGAAAAACCCTCCCCATGCCTGTTAAAGTTGGGGACAAGGTTTTGATGGATAAGTATTCAGGACAAGAAGTGACTGTAGAAGACGAAGAGTATGTCGTTCTACGTGCAAGTGACATTATTGCAACGGTTGAAGATTAAGAAGGAGATCAAATTTATGGCACCTAAAGATATTAAGTTTAAAGAAGATGCTCGTCATAAGATCAAGGAAGGGGTAAAAGCACTTGCCTCTGCCGTAAAGGTAACCCTTGGTCCTAAAGGACGTAATGTCGCAATCGATAAAGGGTACGGCGCTCCTAAGGTTACAAAAGATGGCGTCACTGTCGCAAAAGAAATCGAGCTTGAAGATAAGCACGAAAACATGGGCGCACAGATGGTGATCGAAGTGGCAAGCAAAATGAATGACAAAGCAGGGGATGGAACCACCACTGCAACTGTCCTTGCTGAAGCTATCTACACAGAAGGGCTGCGCAACGTCACTGCTGGGGCAAACCCCATGGAAATCAAGCAAGGAATCGATGAAGCGGTCAGTCTCATCACCCAAGAGCTCAAAAAAATGAGCAAGTCGATTCAAGACCGAAAAGAAATCGCTCAGGTGGCAACTGTTTCTGCAAATAACGACACAGAAATCGGTGAAACCATTGCAAAAGCGATGGAGCGCGTTGGAAAAGATGGAACCGTTACCGTTGAAGAGGGAAAAGGATTTGAAACAACCCTCGATGTCGTTGAAGGGATGAACTTCGACCGCGGTTTTCTTTCTGCTTACTTTGTCACCAACCCAGAAACACAAGAAGCGATTTATGAAAACGCTTACGTTCTGATCTATGATAAGAAAATTTCTTCAATGAAGGATTTTCTCCCCATTCTTCAAGCCGTTGCAGAAAGTGGCCGCCCATTAGTGATTATTGCTGAAGATGTTGAAGGTGAAGCTTTAGCAACTCTTGTTGTTAACCGCATCCGCGCAGGGCTCAAAGTGTGCGCCGTTAAGGCTCCCGGATTTGGAGATCGCCGCAAGGAAAACCTCAAAGACATCGCCATCTTAGCAGGTGGAGAGTACATTAGCGAAGAGCTTGGAATGAAGCTTGATGCTGTTACAATTGATATGCTCGGCACTGTCAAGAAAGTGGTTGTGAAGAAGGAAGATACCACCCTTGTTGAGGGAGGTGGAAAACCTGAAGAGATTAAAAAACAAATCGAGCTGATCAAGAGACAGATTGCAGATGCAACGTCTGATTATGATCGAGAAAAACTTGAAGAGCGCCTTGCAAAACTCTCTGGTGGAATTGCAATCATCCGTGTTGGAGCCGCTACAGAGGTGGAAATGCGCGAGAAAAAAGATCGCGTTGACGATGCCCTTCAAGCAACAAAAGCAGCTGTCGAAGAGGGAATCCTTCCTGGTGGAGGAAGTGCCTTTGTACACTGCCTTCCTGTTCTTGAAAAGCTCATTGAAAAACTTTCGGGATGCAAGAAAGTGGGCGCTGAAATCATCATGAAAGCGATCACGTATCCTCTAAGGCAGATTGCAGAAAATGCAGGTCAAGAGGGATCAATTGTCGTTCAGAAAGTGCGCTCGATGAAAGCAAATGAAGGATGGAATGCCTTAAGCGATGAGTATGGCAATTTAGTTGAGATGGGTGTGATTGACCCCACAAAGGTCACTCGCCTTACCCTCGAGCTCGCAGCCTCTATCGCATCGCTCCTTCTTACTACTGAAGCGATCATCACCGATGAGCCGAAAGAAGAAAGAGGAGCTCCCGCAATGGCAGGAGGAGGAATGGACTACTAGTCCTTCTTCTTTTCTTCAAAGAAAAAGCACTTCTTTTTTGGGAAGTGCTTTTTTTTTATACTTCAATACGTTATCGGTGGGAGTATGAAGAAACTCTTTGGGATCCTCATCGCCATTATCGTTATCCTAGCTGGACTGGGAACCTTTGCCTATCTAAATTCTGGCGCGATCCTTGCACATATTATTTCCCACAAAACATTAACCCCTATAACCATTCACCATATTGACTGGAAAAAAGGGGGCTTTACAGTAGAAGAGCTAACGATTAAAAACCCTAAAGAAGCGCGCCTTCCCGTTGCACTCAATGTGCGAACAATTGATGTTGAAGCCCCTTACAACAAATACTTTGAAAGTCCTATTGAAATAGATAAAATTCATATCGATAACGTCTATGTAAACGTCCAAATCTACAACAAAGAGAGAAGCAAAGGGAACTGGCATACCCTCCTATCCAACATGGCCATCGATCACAACAGTCCCCTCTCAATTGAGCGTCCTACCCTGATAAAAAAACTCATTCTCACTAACATTCAAGTCGATCTGATCCTATCAGATGGCTCAATGCATCGCCTTTCCCCTATCGCCCGATTAGAATTTGATAATCTTTCTACCGAAAAGGGAATTCCGACGCAGGAAATTTCAGAAATCATCGTACAAAAAATGATGCATTCTATCTTTTTAGAAAAAGGGATAAAAGTGATCCTTGAAGCCCCTATTGAAATCCTTAGAGGAGTCTTTCCTTTCTTATGACCCATTTAACCCCAACAAAAATGCAACGCAGCGGAATGCGGGCCCTTTTTATCATTCAAATCTTTTCAACACTAAGCTTTAGTGTCCTTTATTCTACCCTTGTCCTCTATACAACTAAAGGACTCAATCTAGGTCCCGATACCTCTATTGCCATTACAGGATCTTTTATCGCATTCAACTACTTTCTCCACCTACTTGGAGGATATATTGGAGGGCGCTTCTTAAGCTATCGCCTCCTCTTTTCCTTCTCAATGCTTTTTCAAACCATTGGCTGCATCATTTTATCCATGATCAACCTCGATTCCCTTTATTGGGGTCTTGCGATTTTCCTTACAGGTTGTGGCTTGAACGTCACGTGTGTCAATTGCATGCTCACCCAACTTTTTGAAGCGCATGATAAAAATCGGGAAAGTGCTTTCCTTTGGAACTATAGTGGAATGAATATCGGTTTTCTAATCGGATTTACGATGAGTGGGTTCTTCCAGATCGATCAAAACTACTCTATTCTCTTTCTAGTGGCAGGAGCAAGCAATATTGTTACTCTGCTGATTACCTTTGTAAATTGGAAAATCTTAAAAGATGTCGCCACCCACCTCACTCAAGCAGCAACCCAAAGACAGATCCGCCTTGGGATAATAGGGGTTTTGATGCTCATTGTTCTCAGTATGGTCCTTCGGTGGCTGATCAACCACTCAAGTTTTAGTAATGAATTCATCCTTATCGTGGGAGCTTTAATGTTTTTCGTGATCGGAGGAATCGCCTTTCAGCAACGAGTCAAAGAGGTCGGCAAAAAGATTTGGGCCTACTTTGTCCTTTGTTTAGCCTCTTTGGTCTTTTGGACCCTCTACCAAATGGCTCCCATGGGGCTAACCCTCTTTTTCTTGCACAACGTTGATCGCACCGTCATGGGATTTACCGTTCCCCCGCAGTGGCTCCTGAATATCAATACGATCATTATTATCATCGCTGGCCCTACCCTCGCTTATGTCTGTAAAAAACTGCGGGAAAAAGGGGTCACCATCCGAATTCCTGTGCAGTTTGCAATAGCTCTTTTATTGATTGGAATCGGGTTTGCCATCCTCCCTTTTGGAATCTATTTTGCAAATGCAGAAGGGATCTCCTCTTTTTCTTGGGTGATTATGAGCTATATTCTTCAAAGTCTTGGAGAAATCCTCCTCTCCCCTATCGGCTATGCTATGATTGGACAGCTCATCCCTGCTAGAATGCAAGGACTTATGATGGGAACTTGGCTCATGGTGGTTGGAGTTGCTGCCACTCTTTCAAACTACTTCTCTCAACTTAGCTTCGACGAAGCTAAGGTCAATAGCCCGCTAGAAACAAATCCCGGTTTCTCAGAAACCTTTAGCCTCTTGGGATGGAGCGCAATCATTGCAGGTGGCATTCTTTTTGCCCTAACCCCTGTCTTAAAAAAGTTGATTCAAGAAAAAGGGGCCCACGACACCCCCCACCCATACAACGCTCCAGAAGATACTCCTTGAATGTTGAAAAAAATCCTAGTGATCAATTAGAATTTTACTTCTAAACTTTTTGATAAAGGATTAAAAATGAATCTCTCTGTACAAAATCAGCCACAACACCTTCCAACTTTTACAATTCATGTCGATAACCATTCTGAAACCAGATTAGACCTTGTTGTGTGCCAGCTAGGAAATCAGGTGTTTCGAGTTCCTTATCCAGGAGGAAGAAGCTTCACGATCACCTTTCAAGAACCTGCAGCTGGAGATAACCCTCATCTTAAATTAACGGGGTTTCAACATGACTCCCTGCTAGGTGTGGTCATCAGAGTAACAAGTCGTACGTATCCCCCCACAAAATATCGAGAGGACTTTATTATCTTTTCCTAAAGATATCCTTGTGGCCTCATTTGGTGCTCGAAAAAATCCAAAAGAATCTTAAGCGCACAAGTTTCTTCTGTGTTTGGTTCTCTCTTTGCTTCAGGAAATCTTTGTATATTTAAAAGGTCTCTAAATTCTAGAAGAGGTTGAGAAATGGGATGATGAACTGCTAATGCCTCGATATGTTCCTGAATAACAGCAAGATATGCGTTTTTGGAAAAGTTTTTTTTAGGGTTAAGTAGATTATTTTTCACTCGATCTTGTTCTATTGCTCTTGAGTAAAGAGCATCTGACTGAATTTTCTTTGCTATTGCTTTAACCAATTGCGTCATAGCTCCGTTATATATTTCGTTTACCTGAAGACCCTCCTCAAAAGATAGCTTCTCACTATCTGATCTAAACTCTTTTCGAAAAGCAATAACAGCATCAACAAAAGGGGCAAATTCTTCTTGAGTAGGACTTCTAAGGTGCTCATTTTCATATTTTCTAGAGAAATTCATGCCCCTAATCATGCGCAAAATGTCAGACAACCTCTTATTGACCCCTTCCCTTACCTGGCTAAGAGATAACGTTGAAGTAACATTTACTGGTTGAAAGGAAGAGGTAGCAGACGCGTTTGCAAAGAAGTCCTGTGCAATCTGATCTGCTTGATCATCCTTTTTATCACTTTCTTCTACGCAAGAAGAAAAGTCCAAGATACAAAAAACACTTTTGATATTATTACCTGTTTTTTCCATAAAACCTCAAAAATAAATTAATTATTTGTTCAGTAAATTATGTCATTAATTACAAAAAACAGCAATAACAACAATTAATTTATCCGTTTGTGGTAAATCCTGGAAAAAGGGTCATTCCTCCATCTATAAAAAGACTCACGCCATTAATGTAATCGGCTAAATCTGAAGCAAGCCAGGCGGCAGCATTCCCAATATCTTCTATCTGGCCGATCCGTTTATAGGGGACGACATTCATCAAGTTATTTAAAGCCTCGGGAGTCTCCCAGGCCTCTTTATTGATAGGGGTTTGAATCGCTCCTGGGCAAATACTATTCACACGCACCTTTTGAGGGGCAAATTCTTGCGCAATGCTTTTCATTAAAAGCATGATCCCTCCTTTAGACGAAGCATAGTTAGCATGCCCTGCCCAAGGGATCATTTCATGGACTGAGCTCATGCAAATAATCTTACCAAGAGCGCAGGAAACATCGCGCATTCCCCTTCGAAGAAACTCTCGAATCGCCTCTCGAGCGCAGAGAAACTGCCCTGTTAATACTAATTGAAATAAATAAAATTACAACCTTGCCCATGATCTTGAGGTTAGTGAGCTGACTTGTTCTCGTTCATCAGTAAATTCATTCCACGCATCTGAGCAAACCTCTAGCAATTCTTCTTC